>CANQOM010000047.1 GCA_947625445.1 Candidatus Gastranaerophilales bacterium | reverse complement strand
GCTAGACAATATTGCGGATTATCAATTAAAAATGACACTTCTGTTTCTATTGCTTCGGGTTTATATAAGTCGTCAGAAGCAATCATTGCTATATATTCGCCCTTTGCCTTTTTTAAAATTCTATTGAGAGCTACACAAGTACCAGTATTTTCTTGTACGCTAAAATCTACATTAGTAAATCTTTTTATACATTCTTCTTTCATTTCAAGAATTTTTTGATACGTTGAATCCGTTGAACCGTCATCAATTATTATTAATTCAATATTTTCATAAGTTTGATTTATTATTGACCTTATTGTATCTTGAATAAACTTTTCGTGGTTATAAGAATTTATTGTAACTGATACCAGAGGCTTATTCATTCATATTTCCTCCGTATGCAATCAAAAAAAGAAAAAAAAGTACCTAAAAAGCACAACAAAGAATTATCTTTGTTGCACATAAATTTAGGTACTATATACGGATTATAATTAAAACTGTATAAAAAATTTTTTAAATTGTTATAAACCGAATTTTTGCCACGGGGGGGGGAAGTTAGGACTACATTTTTAGCATTTATAAATACACAAAAATTACTTAATTTATTCATTAAGCTACAAATAAAAAAGTTATTGTTTTCCTTGAGTATTTTTTTCATGCTCTTTTGCGTATTCCTTCAATAAAGGATTAATCCTATTAGTTAATTCTAACAGATTAAATATATCATTGCAATCAAGAGAGCAATTATTTATATTTTTTATTAAATTATCGTCAAATTTATCAATAACATCTCTTGCAGTTGAGTTTTGAATTTTTTTTGTTATGTCTTTACGAATAAATGTCATATGATGCATTTCTGTTTGACAGGTATAAAAGTGTTTTGAACCTTTAAAATCTGACATCATTCTCGTCGGGTCTACAACTGCTATTGAATTTTTATGAAATCCGAGTTTGGAATTTTTTGTTAATTTTGAAAAAATTTGTACTGAAGCATAATTTTTTTTAATAAGTCTTTTTGTCGGTAAAAAGCCATAATTTACAATGGGACAATATGCATGAGTTATATTTTCTTCAAGAATAAGTGATTTAGCCGAGTTAATATCATCTTCAAGATAGAATTCATCAGCATCCATAGTCATAAAGTAGCTGATTTTACCCCCCCCCCGCCAGGGAAAGTATATGCTTTTGCTGCACTAAGGCCCAAATTTCTCTTATTTGTTTCATTTTGCCAAGCTTCAAGAGAAAAATCCGGCTTAAATTCAATTAATTCATCAATCAAACCTCTATTTTTTAGATTGTTTAATAAAGGCAGTAAATTTTCGTTTGCTTTATCTCCATACCATGATTTTAATTGATAAACAACATTAATATAATCGACACATCCCCTGATTTGTTTAATTGATGCTTCAAGTAATTCTTCACCGTCAAAAATTGAATATGAAACTCCAAACTTTGGATTTTTAAGTTTTAATACCATTTTTTGGTATTCAATTTGTCTGTATTCTTTCCTTTTCTCTTTATTTAAAATAAATAAAGATTTTATTTTTATTATTTTTTTTAACAGGTCTCTTTGGGTTATCATTCTTATTTTATCTAAGTTCTAATGCATTACTTCTATTTTAGTATAAGTTTATAATTCAATCAACTCTTCATTATATAATTTTTTAATTAATAATTCATCATAAACTGATTTTTTATTATCAGGAATTGCTTTAAGCAGTTTGTCAATAATATCAACAGGTATTTTTTGTTTATTAATTAAATATTTTGCATAATCAGGATGACAATTATTAACTGCCGCCAGATAATACGGAACTGAGTATCCCCAAGGAGATTTAGAAAAGAAATAATTAATTTGTTCATCAATAATTTTTAATATGGGTACAACATTATATTTTTCGCAATAATTATCATTAATATATTTAGTTAAAAGTTCACTTCTAAGGTTTCCGGCACCTCTTCCCATCCCGAATACTGTTGAATCAATAATAAGTTCCCTATTATGACATAAATTCATTAAGCATTGTGCATTTGAAAAAGACAGTTGCAAATTGTTATGAGAATGAAAACACAGAGCTATTGAACTTTCTAAGTTATCATCAATTATATTAAATATTTTAGAAATATCTTTTTCATGCATGCATCCTATGGTATCAACAATTGTAAAAGCATATGGTTTTATTCTGTTTATCTTCTCTGTTAAATCTTTTAATTCATTGCAAGAATAGGTATTTGTATGCATTGGATTAATAAATAATTCATAACCCAATTGTTTCAATTTTTCGGAATATTCAATTGCTTTATCTTTTTGTTCTTTTTTAAATGCAACTCTGAATATAATATTCTTATTATTAGATTGTTTTATATTATCTATCGGTATTTCACCATAATTTATCATTAATGTATATTTTGTATTAAAATTATCATTTTGAATAAGAGCTTCAAGATGTTCTATATTGTCAAATAAACTCTGGTCGGGATTATATTTAATATTTTTTAAAAAACCGCATTCAATAAATTCTATTTGAGATTTTTCGAGATTATTAATGATTTTTTTTATATTTTTGTATTTGAAATCCCAATTATTAACGTATCCGCCATCTCGTAAAGTACAGTCAAGGACTTTTATATTTGACATTATTAATCCTCATAGTGTTCTTTTTGCACATAATCTCTAATATTATATCAAAATTTTATCTGTTTAACGAAAATATTCCTTTCCTCTCCAATTTATTGTTTAAATATATAAATAACTTTTCATTATTATTAGTTTTATTTTGCTTTTTATCTAAAATTTTCCATATAAAATATATGAATTTCCATTTAACTGAGTGTAATTCATCAACTTTATATTGCAGTTGATTATAATATATTTCTTTTGAATTATAGATTTTATACAAATTTATTACATAGTCTTTTGTTTTATTTTCCATATCAGTCATTAATTGAGAATAATAACTTTTAATACGTTCATAGTTGTTTTCTGTTTCATCAATTAAGCTATATAAATCTTTAAGCATATTTTCAGATGTTACATTAACACTAAAGTGTTCAAGTTTTAATTTTTTTAATAAGCCAAGGTGTTTTGGATGATTAACTATTGAAATTACAGGCACATTCATTCCTATTGGACCTATTTGTGCGTGACCTCGCATTGCCAATACAAATTTGGCCCATTTATAATAGCCAAGACCGGATATAATATTATCCTCTCTTATCATTTCATAATAATTCCAAACTTTAACATTTTGATTATTTACAACTTTTGCTATTTTCTCGGATATTTCAACATCAGGGAAACAGTGAGGAGACAAAATAACTTTATAACCTTTTATTTTAGAAAGATATTTACATAATTGAACCATATTTATAAAGAATGAATCGTTATTTACATTCCTTTCTTTCGGATCGTCATAGGCAATTTGAAGCATAACATAATCACCGTCAATATTTGGTCGGGGATGGTTGCCATCAGTAAAAAATCCAGGATCCGGTACTTCATCAAAATAAAGATTTTGTTCTTCTAACCTCTCTTTTGAACCGTCATTTCTTACTGAAAAAGCTATTGATTTCTTTTTTATTTCATTTATATTTTTTATAAATTTTTTATTGAATTTTATATTTTCATGATTGTTATATCCAATTCCATAAACTATTAAGGGCTTTTTTAAATATTTAATATCTTTATTGGGAATTGATAAGAACCAATGTTCATCATAAACACCAATTAGACCTCCGCCTCCTGCTAAAAACAAATCAAATTTATTTACTTCTTTCAGTTTTGCCTTGTCAAATATTGTAGAACTCGCATCTATGTCTTTATATCTGATTTCTTTACAAAAATATTTAAGAAAAATATTTTTTAAACCATATTGTAGAAGATTGTCTCCAAAATTAAAATATCTTGCCCAAGCGTGTATTACCGTTAGTTTTACCCCCCCCCACTGCGTATTACGGACACATTGCTTGAATTTTTTTAATGATAATTTTTTCATTTATTCCTCCTACATTTTATAAAATCTTTATTTCTAAATCCCCAATACAGTGCCTTATATTTAATTCCTGCAATTTTGCAAGAATCTATTTCAGTCTCTGTATCTCCCCACATTTCAATACAATTTTCTTTAATTAATATATCAGCCTTTAATTGCGAACTGAATTGATTTGTATTCACAATGAATATTTTTGAAAAATATTTATCAAGTTTTAGTTTTTTTAATTGTCTATTACAATTTTTTTTATTATTTCTTCCCGTTATAAGAATAAGACTATATTTTTTACTTAATGTTTTTAGTATATTTTCTGCACCGGGATAAATAAAATCATTTATAAGATATTCTTCTTTTTCAATATTTTTAATCCAGTAAGATTGAATTTTATTTATGATATCATCATTTAATCCTTTGTATTTTAGATATTGAATATTACTATATCCTTTACGCTTAAATTCAATATAATCATCAATATTTAAGTTGATTTTATAAACATTAAACGCTTTTTTAAGAACAATTATATGTCTGTCAAAACTGTTCAAAATAGTTCCGTCAAGGTCAAATGCAATAGTTTCAGATTTTTTTGTTATTATATCTTGATATGCTCTAATTATATATTGTTCTGGTGCATTTAATTTTAATGATAAAAAAATTTTCTTGTCTGATTTTTTCAATAACAAATTAAGTATTGCAGAAGCTTCATCCCAGCCGGCAGCGTGAGAAAGGCTCATTCCTCCTGCCAAGCGTAAATTTACATCTGTTATAACATATTCATTCTTGTCATTTACCATGAATTGTAAATTAAAAAATGGACCTGTCTTTATCTTATCAATAAATACTTTTACTATACTTTCAAGTTCTGAATTATGCCAGATTCTGGTTTTTGTACATACTCCTGATTTTGATGCAATTCTTTCTCTTGCAACGCTTGATAAAATGTTATTGTGATAAAAACATTCAAGTGTTATTTCCGGCTCTTTACATATTTCTTGAATAATATAATTATCTGTATCTGCAATATTTTTTATTTCACTGCCTTTTAATTTTTTAACCCCAATAGAGCCAGAACCTTCTTTGGGTTTTATTATGTAGCTTTGGTTATCTAATATATCTTTAACGGAATATATTTTGGGAACTTTTATTCCTTCTGCTTTAAGTTTTTCTATAATTAAATCTTTTCTGTAAAATTTTAATGTTTCTAAAGGAGTTGAAATTGATTTTACTCTAAGAGAAATTAAATCTTTATTTTCAGGGTAAAAGAGATTCTGGTCTTTATCATATGTCGGTATTAAATAATCAATTTTTTCCTTTTTTATTATATTTAATATTGTTTTATAGTACTCAGGAGAATTTGATAAAGGAACTTTATAAAACTTATCAAATAAATTGCAGGCAGATACCAGATATTGCTCATTAATATCTGCACCTACAAGCATGAAGTCATTCGAAAATTTTTCTTTTAAAATTTTTGAAAAGTGATATGCTGCATTTAAGCCTGCGCTTAATAGAAGAATTTTATATTTTTTATTCTTCATAATAATCACCGTATATGAAGAAATTATTATAAAATATAATATTTTTATTGAGCTTTATGCTCAAAAAAGGCTGAAAATTACCCCCCCCCGTGGCGGAAATTTGGTTTATTAAATATATTACACATATTATTCATACTTTAACTCTAATTTCATTAATGTTTTTATTATATCATAATTAATAAAATTAAATTACATTTCGTAAGTTTCATATCTTCTTACAAAAATTTTATTATATAAAAATTTCGTATTAATATCTTGTTCTTTTTCTTCAATCATATTTAATTCTGCTTTAATAACGTCAAATCCTGATTTTATTGAATAATCTATGCCGGCAGAGAGTCTGGGATTAATTTCAATAATATACACTCGATTTTTGTTAATGACAAATTCACAATTACCAATTCCTGTATATCCGATTTTATTTATTATATCCTTGATTAATTTCTCTATTGAATTATTCTTGACTGTTTTAACTACAACTCCGCATCCGTTTTTATTTCTAACCAGTTCTTGCCTTATAAGACAATAGAATTTCTTATTTACGTTGTCATTTACAAAATCCGCAGTATAAAAATCACCATCAATGTATTCTTGTATTATATACTTCTCGGCTGATAGCACTTTTTGATATAAATCCAATTCTTTTTTACTATTTATTTTAAAACAGTTATTACTTGCTCTTCCGTTAATTGGTTTTATAAATAAAGGATAATTTCCTGTGATATTCTCTGAAAGAATATTTGTTTTTATGTATACCAGAGGGAAATTTTCTTTTAAAAATTTACAACATTTTAATTTATTACTGCATATTTCTATTGATTTTGAATTTGAACAAGTAATTTTTACTCCTATATCTTCAAATTTTACTTTGTTCAAAGATATGGCATATACTTCTTCGTCAATTACTGGTAATAAGTAATCAATATTTTCTTTTAAACATATATCGTACAATTCTTTAATATATTCATCCATATTCAAGACACTTGATACCTGATAAAATTTATCAGTGATTTTAGATGAAGGAATGTAATTTTCAGGATAAATATCTGTACCTACAACATAGTTATTGCAATTTTCTTTTAGATATTTGCAAACTGTTGAATTATTATTTGTCCCCAAGGCGGTAAGTAAAAAACGTTTCATAATACCGCCTTAATATATATTCTAAAATTATTTATTAATTTACAGAATGACAAAAAGGGCTGAAAATTACCCCCCCCCGTGGCGGAAATTCAATTTTCCTTTGGTTTTGTCCTTTTTCATATATTCTTAATCCTATTGTTTCTATTATAAGTTATAATAGAAAATTAATCACAATTTATTAATTTTCTATAAGATTTTAAATAATCTTCTTTTTCATGTATAAAAAAATAATCTTTTTCGTTTTCACTGACTATTTTACCACCGGTCAGTAAATGATATTTAATAACTTTTTTATTTCCTTTTCTTACATCATATCTGAATTTATTAATTTTTATAGTGTCAAATGCAAAGTTAAGAGCAAGATATTCTCCTTCAAGAGTTTCAAACGCATTAGAATTATCTTTCATTAACCAACTTCCTATACAAAAACTTTCTTTATCTACATCATAAATTCTGTAGGTTCCGATTGGCTCATTTTGTTTATTTTCAATAATAAAATACCATTCATTTTCTTTATTCAAACAGTTATTAATATAAGTATTTTGCTTCTCAATGTTATATTCGGTTTGATGAATATATTTAGCTTTATTAGGATTGCATCTGAGCGATAAAATAAACTCAGAATCTTTAACATTAACATTTCTTAGATTTACATATTTTCCCTTAATCAATATAATTGAGTTTGACACTTAAAAATTTCCTCCACCGTCTAAAATATAGTTTTGTCCGGTTATCCATTTACTTTCATCAGAAAGTAGAAAAGAAGCTAAGTTTGCAACATCACTAGTTTGCCCAAAACCAAGCGGATAATCAGATTCTTTAACTCCTATGTAGTTTATTTGACGTTCGAGTACGGGTGTTTTTACCCAAGCGGGAGATATACAGTTAATTCTGATTTTTTTATTAGAAAATTCTTGACTCATAGATTTTGAGGCTGAAATTAGTGCAGCTTTTGATGAAGAATACACAATTTGACCTTTTGACGGTTTAACACCTGCAACAGAAGCTATAAAAACAATACTTGAGCCTGCACCAATATTGTTTTTTTTGTCCAAAAATCCTTTTGCAGTTAATAGTGGTGCCGAAAAATTTATATTAAAAATTCTATCAATAATATTTTTATCTAATAATCTTGTTACGGTTAATTCAACAATTCCTGCAGAATAAACCAGAGCTTTAAACTGACCGTATTTTTCTCTCAAGTGAGAAATATATTGTGGTAATTCTTCTAAATTTTCTGTTAAATCTTTTATTTCAGTATAAAAATGTTTTTTATTTGAGGAATTAATTTTTGCCAGCTCAAGCCGTTGTGAATTTCTTCCTATTGCAATAACAGTTGCTCCCTGTCTGTTAAGTGTATGAGCTATTTCAAGACCGATGCCGGAACTTGCACCTGTTACTATTATTTTATCTTCAAGACTGTATTTTATCATTACAGACCTGCAATCTTAGCTATATCATTAACAGTTTTTATTTTTTCAAAATCATTTACTGTTAAGTGTTTATTAAATTCAGAATCCAAAAATGCAAGAAGCGAAATTTGCGCAATTGAATCCCATTCTTCAATACTTTCAAGTTCTGTGTTAAAGTTAATATCTTTTTCTGTTTGAATTACATCTTTTAGTTTTTCAATAAAAATTGATTTATCCATTTATTATCTCCTATAATTAACTAATTCCGAACAATATATATTTCCTATATCTATAATGCAAGAAGCAACGCTAAGCCCCGCACCAAATCCTGATAATAAAAATTTACCGCCTTGATTTTCAACATAATTTTTTAAAGTATTTGAAATTGTGCAAGGAATTGAGGCTCCGCATTGATTCCCGTAATCTCTTAGTGTTTGTGTTGATATCAAACTGCTATCTATATTGATTTTTTTTGCTATATTTTCAAGAATAAATTTATTTGCCTGATGAAATACAAATTTATCTATATTTTCTTTTTTTATGTTTGAAAAATTAAGCAAACCAAGTATATTAGGTGCTACTTTTTCTAAAGTAAAATTAAAAATTCTTTTTCCATCCATTTTAGAGTCATAGATAAATGAATTATCACTATAAAAGTCATCTTTTTGAGGGGGATGTTTAAACCCTGAATTTTCACATATTAGTGCATCATAATCTTGTGAATATGTTTCTATATTAAAAAATGTTTTTGAATTATTATTATATTTTTCAAGTAATATTGCAGTCCCGGCATCACCAAATATTTGGGCGGTATTATCTTTAAACATATCGGTAAATTTTGAGAAACTGTCACCAACACAAATAAGAACCTTATTGCATCCTGAAGTTAATAGCATTGCACCTTGATAAAGTCCTATTATAAAACCCGAACAAGCCTGCGGAACATCAAGGGCAATACAATCTTTGCTTAAATTCAATTTTTTATGAAGAATATAAGAAGTTGCTGGTAATAAATAGTCAGGTGTATAACTGATAAAAATAATAGCTTCAATGTCTTCCTTTTTTACCTGCGTGTTACAAAATAGATTTTTTGCCGCTTGAAAGCATAAATCTGATGTCATAACATCTTTTTCACTAACTCTTCTTTTTAGAAAGCCTGATGAATTTATAACCCGATTAATTCTTTTTTTATCTCCATTATATAAATTTTGCTCATTAAGCAGACAATATTCTTTTTCGGGAACGCAGCAAGAAATTCCTGATATTCTGATATTTTCAAAAGCGCATTTAACCATATTGCGCCTCCATACTAAAAAGAAATTCTGCGTTAATTATATTAGAATTAACTTTAAAATCTATCGGGGGGGGGTAAAAGAGGCATCATTTTTAAGTTTTTTATATGCAATTAATTTAAAACAATCAATACCTGAAATTATAAATTCTCTTTCATTTTCATACAATGAACATTTATTAATCTTTTCATCTGTTAATTTGACTTTGCATATTTTAAATGAATTAATTGTTGGATATTGATATTCATTAAAAATGTATGCTCTTATTTGATTATATATTTCCCAGCTTGTTTTATTAAAATCTATATTAATATTTTTAAAATTTACACTTTGCTTGGAATAATAACTTGAATTAATAACTTCTTGTTTATGAACTGTATAATTATTGCTTATTATATTACTTATATTTTCCTTAAATAAAATTAAAGAATTATTCAAATATTTAAAATATAAATCTCTTGCAGTATCAGATAAATCAATATTAAATGTTTTTTGTGCAATAATATCGCCCGTATCAATACCGTTATCAATGCAATGTAAAGTAACTCCTGATTGTGTTTCTCCGTTCAATATTGGCATTGTAGAGGTATAAACTCCTTTATATTTTGGCAGCAGAGAAAAATGAATATTAAATAAACGTTTTGTTTTAAATTTTTCTGTCTTTATTAACCTGTCAAATTCAAGTGATATGAAAATTAAATCTTCAATGTTATAAATGTCTTCTAATTGACATATTTTTATTCCATATTTATTTGCTGCTTTTATAAGTGATTTTTGCCAACCATCAATACCATTATCTGTTTTATTAGGGATAACAATAATATATTTAGAAGAAATCTTTAAATCGTTTAGTAAATATTCAAGGGCATTAACTGCAATATTATTTTTTCCGGCAATACATATTTTAGGCAGCATAAAAACCTCCTAAAATATAGGATGTAT
>CANQOM010000046.1 GCA_947625445.1 Candidatus Gastranaerophilales bacterium | reverse complement strand
TATTATCTAAACTGAATATATCTAAAATATTTCCTAAATCACTTTTAGCTCCGTCAGAGATAAAAATTTCATCAGATTCGAGTATAACATTTTTTCTAGCATAATATTTTTGTATAGCTTCTCTTAAAAAGGCATATCCTTGTTCGGGGCCATATCCTTTAAAACTGCTTTGAACTCCCATTTCATCTGCTGCTTTTTTTATTGCATTAACTACCGCAGGTGCTAATGGAAGTGTTACATCTCCTATCCCTAATCGAATTACTTCTTTATCAGGATTTTCTTTTATAAACTGATTTACTTTTTTTGCAATAGTTGAAAATAAATAACTATCTTCTAAATTTAAATAATTTTTATTAATGTTCATGATATCTCCCGTAAACTTTACAGGAATATTATACATAAAAAATAATTTTAGATGGGAATTATATGACCCTTTATATTTGATTTTTTAAAGAATTAAGTTTTTCTGGAGTGTCAGGATAAATGTAACTTTTATTGGGTGATTTTGCAATTGATTCAAGCATTTTTATGACTTTTTCTTTAGAATAAACATTAACATATGCATCAAAACCTTTATGACCTCCAATATTAGTTTCATGTTGAGTTTCACATCCCATTATATTATATAAAGTACCTCTATTGTACTCTTTAAAACCTATTTGAGTTGGAATTGCTTTGAATTGAGGAATAAAACCTCTTCTAATACTGTCTTCAGCGGCAGCCTGAATCAATATATTTAATATGTTTCTATATTTTTTGTTTCCTGTTTGAGTGTATGCATATTCTACAAAAAATGTTTTACCTTTTTCGTTTTCATATATGTCAATATAACCTAATCTTTCTTTATTTTTTCCTTTTTTATTTATTGAATATATATATGAATCATCGTTAAAAGAAAGTTTTCTGATTTCAGCTTTAACTTTACCTGATTTATCACGTTTCATTAAATCAACTTCACAGATTTTTTCATCTGATATTAAATTATCAAAAAAAGGCCTTAATAATTCAAAAGAAAAAGCAATAGGGTCATTCAAAAACGCTTTAATATTATTGACGGTAGGATATGGTGATATAATATAAAGGCTTATTTTTAAACGGTTGTATAAGTCTTTAAGTTCATCTTTAAAAGATAGGTTTTCTTTTTTAGAATTTTCACACAGTGTCAACTCATCAGATTGCAAATTTTCGTTATGTTTATATTTTGTTGCTGAAAATGAGGGTTTATAAGAAATATTATAATTATTATTCATAGAAGAGATATTCATAATATGAATAATAAACCGGAACAAAAATAAAATTGTTAAAATTTTTCAAAATATTTTGGTTATAGTATAATTTTTTTATACAATGTAAAAAAAAGGATAAAAATAATGGCAGTAAGACAAAGACAACACGAACAAGACCCAATGGTGCGCCGCACAAATTTTGATGCGGTTGAATCAAACTTAACAGAAGAGCAGGCAAAACTTGAAGCATCAAGATGTTTAAATTGTAAAAAACCAAGATGCGTTGAAGGATGTCCTGTTAATATAAATATTCCTGGATTTATTCATGAATTGAAAGAAGGAAATCTCGATAAAGCAGGTGAGGTAATTAGAGAATCAAGCTTGTTACCGTCAGTATGCGGAAGAGTATGCCCTCAAGAACGTCAATGTGAAGGTAAATGCGTTTTGGGTATTAAATCTGAACCTATAGCAATCGGAGCTTTAGAAAGATATGTAGGTGATGCTACCAATGCTCAAATTGGAGAAATAAAAGAATCAGGTAAAAAGGTTGCAATAATAGGTTCCGGTTGTGCGGGTATTACTGCAGCTGCTGATTTAAGACGTGCAGGACATGAAGTTGTTGTCTTTGAAGCACTCCATAAATTGGGTGGTGTTTTAAGATATGGTATTCCTCCTTTCAGACTTCCAAGAACTTTCTTAGATAAAGAAATTACAAACCTTAAAAATATGGGTGTTAAATTTGTTACTAATGTGGTTGTAGGAAAATCAATTACCGTAAAACAATTACAAGAAGACGGATTTGATGCAATAGTTATTGGTTCCGGTGCAGGACTTCCCAAAATGATGGGCATCCCCGGTGAAAACTTAAACGGTGTATATTCAGCTAATGAATTTTTAACACGTGTTAATTTAATGCAGGCAAATTTGGAAGAAACACCTACTCCTATTAGAGTTGGTGAAAAAGCTGCTATAATCGGTGGCGGTAATGTTGCTATGGATGCTGCAAGAGTTGCGGTAAGAATCGGATTCAAAGAAGTTTATATTGTTTATAGAAGAACAGAAGCTGAACTTCCTGCCCGTCTTGAAGAAATTCGCCACGCAAAAGAAGAAGGTGTTATCTTCAAGTTCTTACATGCTCCTAAAGAAATCTATAATAAAGATGGCTATGTTGCAGGCATGAAATTTGAAATAATGGAATTAGGCGAACCCGATGAATCAGGAAGAAGAAAACCTGTTCCTACAGGACAAACAGTTGATTTAGATGTTGATACCGTTGTAGTTGCTTTAGGTACAGGTCCTAACCCTACAATTCAATCATCAATGTTAAGAGATAATATGAATCTTGAAACAAATCCGAAAGGTTATATAATCATTAATGCAGAAACAGGTGAAACATCTATTAATGGTGTATATGCCGGAGGTGATGTTGCTCCTACAGGTTCTTCTACTGCTATTAATGCTATGGGTGCAGGAAAAAGAGCAGCTAAAGCTATTAATGAATATTTAGCAAAATAGTTTTTCCGAGAAAATTTTATGATTATGCTGAAGGTTGCGATACCAGATAAGTAATTATAAAAAATAAAAAGACTGACTAAAATGTCAGTCTTTTTATTTCCCAAAATCTAAACCAGCTATAGCGCTTTTAAATTAGTCTAACAATGTTTCCAATAAACTTGCATTTTTAATTGCCAATGCATTTTCTTTAACTTTTTGTTTGTGAATATAAGTTCTGAGTGCTTCACGAATTAATTCACTGCGTGTTCTGTTTTCCCCTTCCGCAACTTCATCAATTCTTGTTAAAAATTCTTCGGGCATTGAAATTAAAACTCTTGCCATATAAATTTCCTCTTATTGTGTAATCATCTCGTATTTATATAAAAACATTGCATGAATAAAAATTGCATATTATGTATATACAATTTTTAAAACACTAGTGATATCTGGGTTATACATGTTTACAAAATTTAACATTTGTATTGTAATTATGATTTTTTAATCTGAGAGCTTGAATTATATTCTCTTAAACCGGGAGCCTCATTTTTTCCTGTTCTTTTAGTTGTTATGGCATATTGAATTTTGGGGATTACAACCCCTAGCATAATTGCTGAAATTCCTATGGCAATCATTCTAAAACATGCAGATAGTGCAAAACTTTTTTTATTAACTTTATTCAGCAATGTTTCATCGACAACTGAGCCGTTATTTTTTATTGCTTCATCAGCAATTGAAAGTACATATTTATCAATATTTTCTCTAAAATTAGTAATTTTTTTCATTGGTATAAATTTATAAGGATTAGTCAAATCTCCTTTAAATTTTTCTTTAAAGATTTTTTCCATAAAATCTGGAGTATTTAAAGTTCCGTTTTTAAATACATCACAAACTTGTTGCTTAGTTAAAACTTTACCTAAACCTTTAAGTTCAGGTTGTAATTTTGACATTTGTTCAGCTTTTTTAATAAGATTTTCGTCGGTTACATATTTTTTCAGCTCATCAAAAGTAATAACATCAGATTTAAACGGGAGTTTATCTAATATTTCTTTTGATTTGTCATCAAGCACTCCAATTGAATTTTTTATGAAATCTTCGGCATTAACTGACTTTAACCCTGATTTTTTTAATTGTTCAATCAAAGTATTGTGAATTTGTTTTGAAGCAACAGGATCTATTGTTGTAGAATTTTTACTTCCGTTGACAGTTTGAAGTAATTTGAATATTAACGGAGTACTGGCATAATAGAAAAATGAAGATGCCGTATCACGGAAGAAATATTCAAGTGCTTCATCTTTATTTCTTGCAGTTTTTACTCTTCCTGTTAATATTCCTGTATCACAGGTAAGCATTTTGCATATTTTATTATTTTCCAAATTATGCGCTAATGTTGTTATTAAGCCGGTTGGTATTCCTTTAAATCCAAGTGTATTTGAATTGTTTTTAGTTATTTTTTTATCAAATTCTTCAAAAGATGACATATTTATAAATTTATTTATAGTATTATCTTCTGAATTATTGTCTGTTTTTTTATGATTCATTAATTTTTTAGTTATAGCCTGATTAATTTTTGGAAGACAAAAACCTACAAAACCAATAGCCAATAGGCTGGATGCAATAATTTTAGTAAATTTAAATATAGATAATTTATTATAAATAGATTTATTCAATTTAGGATTTAGAGAATTTTCAGATAAATCGTGAACCAAATTATTCATTGGGTTTCTTAATGCGTCTTTACCGCAATCGAAATCAACCACAGGTAGTTTAAGAATATGTTTCCCAAAATTATTTCCGATTTTATTGAAAATATCAACCCCTTTCATCCAAAAAAAGGCAGAGACAACATCATCTGTAAATCTTTCACGTGCTTCATAAAATCCGCTTCTTTTATATGCATTTATTGACCTTCCGCCTGTTACAAAAGATTCAAGAAAGATTGTTGATGCTAATGAATCAGGATTAGCAAGAGTTTTTAAAACTTCTCTTGCTCCTTTACTGCTTACCGGTTTATTCTTTACTGTATTTGAATATGTTGTTTGGGTATTAATTTTCATAGAATAATATTATCTTAATCGGCTTTCATGTGCTCTTAAAAACAATAGAAAAGTTTTTTTGCTATTTAAACATTAATTTTAAGAAAAATTAATAAATGTCTTTACTTTATTTTTTCAGCTTATATAATAAGTTTACTCACTAATCCTCTGAGCAGATTGTAGTCATTAAACAATATGCATTGGAAAGGAAAAAAAATGGCAAATATAAAATCAGCTAAAAAAAGAATCTTAACTTCACAACGTAACTATGAAAAAAATGTTGCCTTTAAGTCAGCTATAAAAACTGCAGTGAAGAAGGTTGTTGTTTTAGCAAAAGCCAAAGAACAAGACCAAGAAGCTATTAAATCTGCAATTTCACAAGCTTATAAACTTTGTGATAAAGCAGTTTCAAAAGGTATATTACATAAAAATACAGCTTCAAGAAAAAAATCAAGATTAACTTTAGCCGTTAATAAATTAATGTCTAAATAATCCGGATTTAGGTTAAAAAAATAGCTCCTTTTTAAGGAGCTATTTTTATTTGTAATTTTATTATTAACCGACTAACCCTGAATCATCACATTCTGATGCTTTTACCATAATGGCGTGTTCAACAGGATTCTCTTTCTTTATAGAATTATCAAAAGGTACTTCATCAAAACTGTATTCTTCTTTAACACGTTTTAGTTGATTTTCATCAACAAGCTTTTTTGCAAGTTCTGCTATTTCATATACTAATTGATATCTGTTTTCTGTATTTTCATTAAGGTCCCAGGCTATTTTTATAATTTGATTCATATTTCCCTCCGGTAGTTCATAAGATTATAATACTATGCACATTTTACAATATCAATAGAAATAGTTAAATTTGTCACCCTGAACTTGTTTTAAGGTCTAATGTATTGATATGTTTAACCAAGTTCAAAAAGAGTATATTTGGATATGGTTGACGGGAAATTATATATAAATCTTAAATGTTAACTTTTGTAATTTAGCCAAATTGCATGCCCTGTCATGGTTTCCCATGTTTTTTATATTTTGATATTTTCTTGTTAAAAAATGTAAAATAAAATTTAAATTCATGAAAAAGCATGCCCTGTCATGGTTTCCCATGTTTTTTGTATTTTTATTTTTTTTATTCCTCTAGCCTTAATCATGCCTTAAATTCTATCATTTTAAAGGTATGCAAAATTTAAATAATACATCTTATATAAATAATAAAATTATAAATATAAAATCGGAAATACTTTTTCGGGAAGCTGAAGATGATTTTTATTATTTTAATAAAACAACTGAAGCATATAAAAAACTGAAAAAAGCAATAGAACTTACACCTTCTCATACAAAAAGCCTCATGCTTTTTGGTGATATTTGTTTTATTAAAGGGTTTTATAAAAAAGCTTTAAATACTTATTTAAAATTAAGAAATTATGCTCCTGAAAATTTTAGAGCAATTGCTCTTATTGCAAATTGCTATTTCGATAGTAAAAATTATAACGAAGCTATAAAATATTCAAACGAAGCAATAAAAATTTTTAACAATGATAATTTTAGCCTTTTATCACAAATCATAGAAATAAAAATAAATTCTTTAATCAAAATGAAATTATATCGAGAAGCCCAAAAAACAATATCGTGGGCAAAAAATATATCTAATTTGTCATTAACTGAAAAGAGTTATAGCAAAAAATTTGAATTATTAAATGAAAAACTTTTACTTCAAAAAAAACTAAAATTTTTAGGCATAAAAATTGTGTAGTATAATTTACTAGGTAGATAGTTGAGATTGAAAAATGAAAGCAATAGTTTTTGATAAGGAATTAAAACTTTTAAAAGACGTATCTTTACCTGATTTACGTCAAAATGAAGCATTGATTAAGGTTATTGTTACGGGTATATGCAATACCGATTATGAAATAACCAAAGGATATATGGGATATAAAGGAATATTAGGACATGAATTTGTTGGAATAGTTGAAAATGTAAATGGTCCTGATAAATCATGGATAGGTAAACGTGTTGCCGGAGAGATAAATGATGGTTGCGGTAAATGTGAATACTGTTTAAAAGGGCTTGAAAGACATTGCCCAAATCGTGAAACTTTAGGCATATGGAAAAAAGACGGTTGTATGGCAGAATATGTCAGTGTTCCTGTTAAAAATTTGATTGAAATACCTGATGACATAGCTTCAAATGAAGCAGTATTTATAGAACCTTTGGCAGCTGCTCTTGAGATTTTAGAACAACTTCATATAAAGCCATATGAAAAAGTTGCAATATTGGGTGACGGGAAATTAGGTTTAACTACTGCTTTAGCACTTAATGCTTCGGGTTTAGATGTTTTATTAATCGGTAAACATCAAAATAAACTTGATATAGCAAATAATCAACATGTGAAAACTTGTTTACTTGATGCAATGATTATTAAAAATCAATATGATGTTGTTGTAGAGGCAACAGGGTCATTATCAGGGTTTGAAACATCTATTTCTCTTGTTAAACCAAGAGGTACGCTTGTTTTAAAAAGCACTATTGCCGCATCTAAAGAATTTAATTTTGCACCGATAGTCGTAAATGAAATAACAGTTTTAGGCTCCAGATGCGGACAATTTAAACCTGCCTTAAGATTTTTAGAACAGAAAAAAATAGATTTTAAACCTTTAATTTCTGCTATTTATCCTATCGATAAAGCAATCGAAGCTTTTGAAAAGAATAAAGAAAAAGATACAATAAAAATACTTATCTCAATGGAGAATAAGTAAAATGAAAATCAGTTTAAAAAGAATTGTACTGTTTTTGATTACTTGTATTTTTCTTGTTGTTGTTTTTGTCAACTTAAATATATCAGATTTAATAAAGACAATAAAAAATTTTAATTATAAATATATAATACTTCTTTCATTTTCAGCAATATGTTCATTGTCAATGAGAGGAATCTGTTATAAACAATTAATATCAAAAACTGTTAAAGCACCGTTAAAAGAATTAATTCCGTTATGTATAACAGGTGCGGCATTAAATATTGTTTTGCCTGCAAGGGCGGGTGATTTGTTTAGAGCTTGGTACACGGGAAGTAAATATAACGCCGATAAAGTAAAAATTTTTGGAAGTGTTATTCTTGAACGAATATTTGACGGTTTAGTTATACTTTGTTTGCTTTTTCTCGGGTTAATTTTATATAGTAAAAATCAGTTGGCACTTAATCTATTTTATGCCTCTGCTTTTGTATTTATAACCAGCCTTTTCGTTTGTTATTTCGCTTTTAAATTTAATAAAACAGATTGTATATGTAAGTATATTGAAGAAAAAACACAAATATTACCCGACTTTTTTAAAAAAATTATTATAAAAATAATTGGTTGTATAAATAAACTTTGCAATTCTTTTATAAATGGGTTTGAGATTTTTCAATCACCTCAAAAACTTATTTTTGTTATATTATCAGTTGTGGGAATTTGGTTTTTTGAGTGTTTATGCTATTATATAACAATTGCCGGATTTGGTATTGATGTAAATTGGACTGTAGTTTTATTTATAATGGGGTTTATTGCTCTTGCCTGTATGATACCTTCAACGTCAATATTTATAGGCCCATATCAAGTTGCGGTAATTTCCGCATTCAGTATTTATAACATTAATAAAGAAACTGCGATTGCTATATCTATTGTTGAACAAGCAGTTGTAACTTTAACTGTTTCAGTAATAGCTTCAATTTTTCTTTTTAAAAATGATATTTCATATAAAGATATCAAACAAGATGTAATGTGTGAAAAAAATACACTTTAATAATATTGTTAAGAAATATTAAATCAAATATAAGATAATTACATCAATACATTAAGACTAACATGTTGGTGGTATTAAAAAATAGTAATAGCAATTCTTTTCATGTTTTAGTGTTTTATTTAATAAGTTCACTAACAAAAAAGGGAAAAAAATGGTAAGTATTAATTCTGTTTCAAGTGCTAAAAATATTGCTTATGTGCCAACAAGTACTATTGAAATAAAAAAAGAAACAAAGAAAAACAATGAATCAGACAACACTTCTAAGATAATAGGCATTACTTTATCGAGTCTTGCTGCAATAGGTGTAAGTTTACTTGCTATAAAAAAAGGTGTTTTAGGTAAAAAAGCAGTAAAATCTGTTGAAAATGTTGCAAAAAATGCATCCGAAGAAATTTTAAACGGTACAACATATTCAAAAGTTAAAGAAGCTGCAACCAAAAACTTTAATCATTCAGAAAAGAAAATTATAAAAGAATCTATTTCAAAAGCACGTAGTGATGTTATGGCTGCTCAAAAAGCAGTACAAGAAAAAATGATGAATAATACAAAAATTATTAAAAATGCTGAAGGCGCTATAAAAGGTACGTCTCAAGGTATGAAATCTGCTACTGCAGAACAAGCTTCACAAAAAGTAAGCTTTGTAAAACAAAGTTTAGATGATATAGCTAATGCAGCTAAAGAAAAGGCTGAAAATGCGGTTAATAATCCTACGAGCAAAAATATTAAATTAGCAAAAGTAGCTAAGAATAAAGAACTTGAGGCACAAAGCAGGTATCTTAAAGTTGAAGCGTCAGCTAATAAAAGAATAGCGGAACTTGAAGAAAAAGCAAAAATTAAAGCTGAAAATATTGCAAAAACTTTGAATAATACAACTCCTGAAAAACTTGCTGCAGGAAATGCAAAAATGGAACAAAATGCTGCTTCAGCTACTCTAAAGTCAGTAAAAAGAAAAGCAGTTAGAGATATTAATAAGCCCGGCTACCAAAGAGCTTTGAATAAATTTAATAATTATTCTGCTGAACAGTTGCAAAAAGTTGTTAATTCTTCTAAAAGTTCAAAGGTTGAAGTAACTGTCGCAAAAGATTTATTAAGAAATTTAGTATAAAATAAAAGAGTTATTAAAATAGAAAAGACTGACTAAAATGTCAGTCTTTTCTATTTTAATCAGTCATTTAGAACTTGTTTTGTAATCTCATTTTCCTGGCATTTAAAGATGAGTTTAGAAATAAAATGAAATATCAAACCTGATACTTTGCTTAATGCTTCTCTAACTTCGGCAAGAACTCGCTAAACGACGCTCGTTTTGATATTGCCTCAGTAAGAGAATCTATAAAGCTACGTATATGGTTTTCAATTTCATTTTATTTTATCATACATTTTGTTCTGAATTAGTATACTTGTCATTTAGAACTTGTTTTGTAATCTCTGGAATAAAATACTTGATTAAATTAAAAAAATATAAATAGACCAGTACTTTTTATTTCGTTTTTACTTTTTGTTGTAAAATATAACTATATGAGTAAAAAAGGAATACAAAATGACGCAACCTTTAACAGGGAATGAAATAAGAAAAGCATTTATAGAATTTTTCAGAGATAAACATAATTCAACGGAAGTTGCAAGTTCGAGTCTGGTACCTGATAATCCAACGGTACTTTTAACGACAGCGGGAATGCTTCAATTTCTTCCGTATTATTTAGGCTTGGAAAAACCTCCATATAATCCGCCGAGAGCAGTATCATGCCAAAAATGTGCAAGAGCAGGAGGTAAAGATTCTGATATAGAAAATGTAGGTAGAACTCCAAGACATCATACGTTTTTTGAAATGCTTGGCAACTTTGCTTTTGGTGACTATTACAAAAAAGAAGTAATTCCCTGGGCATGGGATTTTGTAACTAATTATTTAAAACTGGACCCAAAAAGATTGTGGATTACTATTTATGAATCTGATGATGAAGCATATGAGATTTGGACAAAAGATGTAGGTATACCACCTGAAAGAG
>CANQOM010000045.1 GCA_947625445.1 Candidatus Gastranaerophilales bacterium | reverse complement strand
GCTATAGGTATATTATCAAAAAACGGACAAATAGAGAAAACAGAATTTGAAGATACTGCTTTTATAGGAGAACTTTCTCTTGATGGTTCAATTAGGGCAGTAAGCGGAGTGCTTGCTATTGCGTCAGGTCTTTTTGAACATGGAATAAAAACATTAATTGTTCCGTTTGATAATGCAAAAGAGGCTGCAATAATACACGGATTAAAAGTTATAGGGGCAAAAAATTTAAATGAATTAGTTAATCACTTTAACGTTAATTCTCCTGAACATAATAAACTAACCCCCATTGAAACAGATACAAATGAATATATAAAAAAAGAAGAAGAAGAAATCGGATATGATTTTAAGGATGTAAAAGGTCAAATTAAAGTTAAAAAAGCTATGGAAATAGCTGCTGCAGGAGCTCATAATCTTTTAATGTCAGGACCTCCCGGCTCCGGTAAAACATTATTAGCTAAATGTTTTGCTTCAATACTTCCTCCTTTAACTTTTGAAGAATCGATAGAACTTACAAAAATCTACAGTATAAGTTCAATGCTTAATCCAAATCATCCGTTAATAACAAAACGTCCGTTCAGAAGTGTTCATCATACCGCCTCAGCAATAGGAATAACAGGAGGAGGAACAAATCCTAAACCGGGAGAAATAACGCTTGCTCATAGAGGTGTATTATTTTTGGATGAATTTATTGAATTTCCAAGAAGTGTTCTTGAAGTTTTAAGACAACCCTTGGAAGACGGAAAAATTGTTATTGCAAGAGCAAGAATGAGGCTTGAATTTCCTTGTGATTTTATTTTGCTTGCGGCAATGAATCCATGCCCTTGCGGATATTTAGGAGATAGTGAAAAACAATGTACTTGCACTGATTATCAAATAAAACAGTATCGTTCAAAATTATCAGGCCCATTATTAGACAGAATTGATATAGTAGTTGATGTTCCGAGACTAACAACAGAAGAGTTAACAAATCAAACGACAGAAGGTAATGAAACCTCCATTCAAATCAGGAAAAGAGTTGTACAAGCACGTGAGATTCAACTTAAACGTTATAAAGGTTTGGGGATTTATACTAATTCTGAATTAACCCCAAAACTTATTAAAAAATTCTGTAAACTAGATGAAGCCTCCTTAGCAATGATTAAAGAGGCAGTAAGGAAATTTAATCTTTCCGCCAGAGCTTATGACAGATTATTAAAACTGACAAGAACCATTGCTGATTTAGATAACTCGGAAGATATACAAATTAAACATGTAGCACAAGCTATTCAATATCGTTCATGTTTATAAATCTGTTCATATAAGTTTAATATTTTTAACTTTAAATTTGCTAATAATTATAATAAAATGAAAAAAGAAGTTAAGGATAAAGATTTGGGATTTTCATTTATTCATATATCAGATATACATTTAGGCAGACCGTTTGCAGATTTATCAGCATACTATTTTAGCGATAAAATCGTTAATTTGTTTAAAAATGCAACAGAAAAAGCTTTTAATAATGCAATAAATTTTGCAATAGAGAAAGAAGTTGATTTTATTCTTATAGCTGGTGATACTTTTGACTCTAAAGAACAAGATTTTAATTCAAAACTGATATTAAAAAAAGCATTAAATAAACTAAATAATGCAGGAATAAAAGTATATTTAATATGCGGAAATCATGACCCTGTGTCTTCTTATAATAAAAAAACTTTTACTTATACCGAAGATTCAAACATAAAAATAATAGGTTTAAATACTCCAATATATTCTGAATTTGACATAATAAACAAAACAGGGGAAAAAGAAGGAATTATTCATGCTTTAAGTTTTGAAAAAGAATCTTTTAATGAAAATCCAACGAAGTATTATAATTCTTTAAACGAAGAAAATAAAAATTTATTTAATATAGGATTATTACATACAGAACTTACTTCAGATAAATCATGTCCTTATGCACCCACTCTTTTATCGGAATTAAAAGATTTAAGATATGATTATTGGGCATTAGGTCATATTCATATTCCTTTAATAAATGATGAAAATATAATTTATTCAGGGACAATTCAAGCAAGAAATATTAAAGAAACAGGCTCTCACGGGCTTAGGTATATTCGTGTTGAAAATAAACAAATTATTGAAAATTCTTTCATCCCAACAGACATAATTCGATATGAAAATATTGATATAAATATATCTTCCGCATCTGATGAAACAGAAGCTTATGAGATAATTACTGATAAAATTAAATCTTTAATTCAAACACAAACAATAGGTATTATTTATCTTTTAAAAATTAATTTAACAGGATGTGTCAGTTTTTACAACAGTATAAATGAGAATTTTTATAAAACATTAACTTCAGAATTTAATGAAGAAATATACATATCAGATATAGAGAATAATTTGACCCAAAAAACAGAAGAAGACATTTTACAAAATGATGACGGAATAGCAGGCGAATTATATAAAGTAACTACAAATCCCGATTATTTGGAAGAAATTTATAATAAAATAGAAACAAAGTTTCAAAAAGTTTTAAATAATTGTAATTTTTCAAAATCAGAATATGAAAAATTTAAAGAGAATATAAAAAATATCTCAAAAGAAAAATGCATTAATATTTCATATAGCGTTTACAATTCGGAGGACAAAGTAAATGAATAAGCTTTATCTTAACCAAATTGTAATAAAAAATAGTGATAAACAAATTGCATTATCAATTCCCTATGAATTAAAAGAAGGATTTAATATAATATGCGGAAATAATGAAGCAGGAAAAAGTTCTATAATGAACTTTATAAAAAACGGCTTTCAAAAAGAAAAAACTTCAGAATCAGGAATGATTCGTTTTACAATAACTGATGACAATTCATCACAAAAAAAATACAATGCGGTAATAAACGGAATTTTAAAAAAAGACAAAAGGCTTATTATTACTGACGAAAATAACCAAGATGTTACCGAGTTGTTATTAAATAAACATTTCGACCGTAAATATTTTAATCATGGATTTATGATAAATCTTGATAATTTATCTGATTTAGCAATCAGCAGTAATGAATCACTAAAAAATACAATTAAAGATCCATCAGGAAACAACTTAAATGAGCAACTGGAAATAATTCAAAATGCTTCAAAAAAAATCTTCAATGATAAAAACAAGCTTTCCGTTGAAGTAAATAATCTTCTTAAAGATATAGAAAATAAAAATTCCGAAATAAATCAACTCTCTCTAAAAGAAGGGGAATATAATGATATAATTAACTCTATTTATTCAGTTAATGAAGAATTATGTTTAATACAAAAAAAAGAAGAAATACTAAATAATAAAAAAGAATTAAATAAATTAAAAGAAGAATTAGATATAAAAATAGAAGAATATGAGAAATTAACATTAAATTATAATGACCAAATTTTGATAAATAAATCCGAATATTTACAAATCATCAGTTCTATAAATGATTATAATCATAATTGTAATTATCAAAATAAGTTAAATGAAAAAATTGAAGAATTAAATAACAAAACAGACGAGAATATAAGGCATTTAAATTATGATTTTCATGTTAATTTAACAGAAACAGAAATCAAAAATTTTGTAATAAATTATGAAAACATAAATAAAATAAAAGAGTTATCAAAAGAAAAAAAAGAAATAGAAAATAAAATAAAAACAAATGAAATATTAAAAAAAGATTTTGAAGAAAAACTTTCAGCTTATGTATATAAAATTGAAAAAATCAAAGAAAATCAAGAACAAAGTAACAATATTCAGGAGTTAAAAACAGTATTTAAATCATTGGATGAAGGCTTAAAACAATATAATTACATTTTAAATGAACTTTCAGGAGACAAAGAATTTTTAAATACGGGAGAAAGAAAAATACTTCTAATAATATTATTTGTATTTTTTATTCTTTCGGGGATTATAACCTGGCTAAATATTAGTCAAAATAATATTTTAGAAGGTATAATTTCATTAATATGTTCTATTATTAGTGTTATTTATGCTTTTATAACATTAACATTTAAATCAAATGAAGCATATAAAAAGAATTTATATAAGAATAAAATTTTAGAAGATTTAAAGAAAATAGCACTTACATATAATAAAGAACTTGAAAATTATCAAACATACAACATTGTTCCAAAACTTGAATATATTAAACATGAACTGGAAACTATAATCAATAACCATGAAGAAAAAAATTTTTATGAAAATAAATTGTATGAATTAAATAATTCTGATAATGAATCAGAATTAAGTATAAAAAATATTGAAAATACAATCACAGAAATAATTAACTTAGATAATAAAAACTGTAGTATTCCAAGTTCAATATATCCAGAAATTATTGAACAAATAAAATATATACAGGAAAATCTAAAAGAAACAACAAAATATCAGAATGAAATTGAAAAATATAATAATGACAACATTATAATTAAAGAAAGAATATTTAAATATATAAATGAAAAAAATATAAACATACCGGTAAATGAGAATATTGAAAGTTTAAAAGAAGAATTGGAAAAATATTATGAAAATAACATTAAAATAAAAGAAAAGGCAGATATTATCCAATATGAAATAAATCAAATAAAAAATAAAACAGAAGAAATAAAAAATAAACTGCCAAACACAGAAGAACAAATTCAAATAAATGAAGAAGAAGAACTAAGCATTGAGAAAAAAAATAAAACCGAACAAAAAACCAATCTTGAAATTGCCAAAAGTAAACTGGAAGATTTTGAAGGCTTAAATAAATTAAAACTAGAAAAATACATTAAATTAGAAGAATATCGTAAAAAGATAAGTGAATTATTTCAAAATCAAATGATATTAGAAATCAGTGAAAAAGCAAAGAGTAATTTTAATAAAACCCAACCTGATTTAATAAACGCACAAAAATATCTAAATATATTAACCGGAGGGAAATATATAAAAATCAATATTGATACGGAAGAAATAGAGACACAAACAGGCATAACAAAAAAATGGGAAGAGCTATCAAGGGGAACAAAAGAACAATTATATCTATCCCTAAGATTGGGTTATGCATCAAATTATTCAAAAAACAGAATAACTCAACTGCCAAACGGCAGGGCAAATTTACCCATAATAATAGATGATGCCTTTGTTAATTTTGACCCTTCAAGAAGTCAAAATGCAATAAATTGTTTGGCCGAATTTTCAAAAACAAACCAGGTTATTTTCTTTACCTGTCATGAGGAAACTTATATAAAATATTTAAGTAATTGTAATGTAAATATAATTAATATATAAACAAAATAATGTAAATTAAGTATTCGTTTTTGTAATAAAAAAAGTTAAAATAGTTTTAATAAGAATTATTTTCCTATAAAATAAATTCAGAAAGAGAAGGAAATATTTGAGCGGCAGTTTTGATGATATAGAAACAACGGCAAGGAAGTCAGCAGTTATACAAGAAAGAATGAGTCTTGTATCAAGTCATATGTATAAACAGTTTCTTGAATATCAACAATCAAGTGCGAATACAGTAATATTATTCGAACAAATTGTAAAGAATATAGAAATGAGTGTAGAATATTTAAAACAGTCATTTACTGCACGTGGTATTCCGACAGAAAACATATACTATGAATATGACAGAACAAAACATATAGCAGTTTTAAATATTTTATGGAATACTATAACATTTTTATCAAATATGAAAGATAAGCCGAAAGCACTTTCAAGAGAGAACAATCCACCGTTATTTACAGGGAGAATAATAGCAATAAAAGGGACAATACCCGAACTTATAACAAACGGATACAACGATGAAACCGAAAAGAAAATACTTGATTTAGAAGTAGCATCATTATACGTGCCGGCTGAAAAAACAAGCAAAGCAATAATAAAAAGAAGCCGTTTAGGAAGTCAGGAATTATTAATAAATCAAATGGATGCCCCCAGAGAATTTCTTCTAAGAGTTATAGAAGCAGTATGCGGCGGTGGTGACTATCACAAAGAAGGTTCGAAAGTCACTATAAGTATATAAATTTACATTCTTGAAAAAACTTCAACAGAAATAGAATCCATAGTTCCAGCAAGAAAATAAGCACACGATGCAATCATAGCTGCATTATCAGTACAATATTTCATCTCGGGAGCATAAATATTATAGCCTTCATCTTTAAGATTAAAGAATTTTCTTCTTATTTCAGAGTTTGCTGCAACTCCGCCGGCTAAAACAATAGTTTTGGCATTAATACTTTCAGCAGCTTTTTTAGTTTTCCTAAATAAAACAGAAGAAACATTTTCTTGAAAACTTGCAGCAATATCTGCAATAGGAAGATTATCAGATTCCTTTTTTAATTTTTGAATAAGTTGCAAAGAAGCAGTTTTAAGCCCGGAGAAACTAAAATCATACTCATTAGCAAGTTTAGCTTCGGGGAGTTTGAAAGCAAAAGGATTACCTGTTTTAGCAAGTTTATCCAGATTTACACCACCCGGATAAGGTAAACCTATAAGTCTTGCAACTTTATCATAAGCTTCTCCAATAGCATCATCAATGGTTTCTCCAATAATATTTTGTTCAAAGTAGTCTTTAACTTGAATAATTTGTGTATGACCACCACTAATTAAAAGTGCAACAAAAGGCGGTTTTAAATCAGTATTCAAATAATTAGCACAAACATGGGCATTCAGATGATTAACACCAATAAAAGGTTTATCATACGCCAAAGCAAGTGTTTTACCTGCATTCATACCAACCAAAAGAGAACCAACCAATCCCGGCCCGACAGTAGCAGCAAAAGCCGTAATATCAGAACCTTTTAAACCTGCTTGTTCAAAAGCTTGAGATATAACTAAATTAATAGCTTCCAAATGTTCACGAGCCGCAACTTCAGGAACAACACCTCCAAATTCAATGTGTGTTTTAATTTGAGACGCAACGACATTAGATAATACTTCCCGTCCGTTTTTAACGATTGCCGCAGCAGTTTCATCACAACTTGATTCAATAGCAAAAATAATATTGTCATGCTTGCTATCAATCCCAATCATAACAGGTTTTTGAGATACTGTTGTTTTAAATTCTTTTGCAAACATTTTTTCTCCATTGGTATTTTTCTATATTTTATAATATCATTTAAATAGTTTTTGAGAAGGGAAATATATTATGACAAAACCAATGGATATAACAAAAAAGATTTTGGCTGACCATGCAGGACTTGAAGAAGTTGAATCAGGACAATTAATAAGCGCAAAAGTAGATATAACGCTTGCAAATGATATAACAGGACCTGTAGCAATAAATGAATTTAATAAGATTGGTGTAGAAAAAGTTTTTGACAAAGAAAGAGTTGTATTTGTCCCTGATCATTTTGTACCAAATCGTGATATAAAATCGGCAGAACAAGTAAAACAAGTAAGAGAATTTGCACGTTCACAAGAATTAAAACATTTCTTTGAAGTAGGACGAATGGGGATAGAACATGCACTTCTGCCTGATAACGGGATAGTAACTGCAGGAGATATAGTAATAGGAGCAGACTCACATACTTGTACATATGGTGCAATTGGCGCATTTTCAACAGGAATGGGTTCTACCGATATAGCATGTGCTATGGCATCAGGAGAAACTTGGTTAAAAGTACCTTCTGCAATAAAAGTGGAATTTAACGGAAAATTAAATAAATATGTTACTGCAAAAGACTTAATATTACATCTTATAGGAGATATAGGAGTAGACGGAGCATTATATAAAACATTGGAAATTGGCGGTTCAACAATACATGAGATGGAAATGGACGGCAGATTTACAATATGTAATATGGCAATAGAAGCAGGAGCTAAAAATGGGATTATAGAACCTGATGAAATAACAAGAAATTATCTTGAAAAAAGAAGTATAAGACCATATAAATTTTATACAAGCGATAAAGATGCAGAATATGAAAGAATAATAAAATATAATACGGAAGAAATAGAGCCAACGGTTGCATTTCCTCATCTTCCCGGAAATACAAGACCAATATCAAAAACCGGAGATATAAAAATAGACCAAGCAGTAATAGGTAGTTGTACAAACGGAAGATTATCCGACATTAAAGCAGCTGCTGAAGTATTAAAAGGAAAAAAGGTACATAAAAATGTAAGGTTAATTGTTTTTCCTGCCACACAAGAAATATATCTTGCAGCATTAAGGGCAGGATATATAGAAACAATTATAGAAGCAGGCGGAGCAGTATCTACACCGACATGCGGTCCTTGCTTAGGAGGACATGCCGGAATACTTGCAGCAGGAGAAAGAGCAATTTCTACTACAAACAGGAATTTTGTCGGAAGAATGGGACATGTTGACAGTGAAGTATACTTATCATCTCCATATGTAGCAGCAGCAAGCGCAATCGCAGGAAAAATAGCCTCTCCCGAAAATATTTAAACGGTATTTATAATTACAATAAAAATATTGAATTAATACAGTTAAAAACTTCTTCATAAAGTCTCATAAAAAAAAGAGCTAATATAGCTCTTTTTAAACTTGGGCGTGAAGCGACAATGCTTGAACTTCTTAAAATGTATTAAAAACCCTTGTAAATACTATGCAAGAACCCGAAAATCTTTTATTTTAGAAAAATTTTCAACATTCAACATAAAGTTTTAATTATACACGCTCGTATAAAACAAGTATGTATATTTATATTGTTTCTCTATCGACAAAAACAAAGTTGTTATATACTCAAAATAAAAACGAGAATAAGCTAAACTTATCCTACCTCTTTTATAAATGGGCGTTCGTGTACATACCTCGAACTTTGTAAGTATTGAAAAGTTTATCAATGAATTGAATAAAGTTAAAACTCTTATAATTATTAATAATTTTAAGAAATTATTTGCAGCTTAATACTTAATAGCTTTGTTAATAATATGTTATAATATAAAAAGTCGAAAGGTTGGTATTATGACTACAGATGAAATTAACATATACTGCGATGAAAGTTGTCACTTGTTAAATGATAAATCAAACGTAATGGTTCTAGGCGGAATAATTTGTCCAAATGATATTAGATATAATATTTTTCAGGATATAAAGAAAATTAAACAAAAATATAATCTTGAATTTTACGAAATGAAATGGACAAAAATATCCAAATCAAAATTAGATTTTTACAAGGATATAATTCGTTACTTTTTTGAAAACAACCAGTTGCGTTTTAGGGGGTTAATAATACCAAACAAGAGCATTTTAAATCATGAGCAATTCAATCAAACACATGATAAATTTTATTACAAAATGTATTACGACTTATTATATCAAGTTACACGTCCACCATACAAATACAATATATTTATCGATATCAAAGATACAAAGGGGGCTCTAAAGATAAGAAATTTAAAGAGTTTTTTGGCTACAACGGTAAATAAAATACAGGAAGTACGTTCTAATGAAGTTGAATTAATACAACTTGCAGACATAATTATTGGTGCAAACGAGTATTTTTGCAGAAAATTTTCTACAAGTAAACCAAAATTAGAAGTTGTAAATTTAATAAATAACTATTGTTTAAAATTTAATAATAAAATGATGAATAAAACTACCGATTATTGTGCAAATAAATATAACTTGCTTAAAATAAAATTAAAAGGGGATAACAGTTGTGAATAAAATTTCATTTCTCCCTGAACTAATAGATAAAAGCAAATATCAATCTTTCAATGATTTTATAGATGATTTATTTTACATTGTATATACACAATTTTTTGTAGATAAAATCCTTTTCAATAACCAAATAGTTAAAATTAATCAAACACCACTTAAATGTACGCAAAATGATAATTGCGGAAGTCTTGAATATACTTGTAATAATTGTCCCTTCATTGGTAAGTACGAAAGGTTTAATCATATTGTTACCGGATTAAATGAAAATACCAGAACTCCAGGAAGGTATAAGGAAAATAGAGCTATAAGGGTTCATTGGATAAAATATATTATTGAAAATGTTAATCAAAAAGAGATACTATATTTTGAGAAAAACTCAAAACATTATTTTTGGGCAAAAAATGAAAATTATATTGTAATCGTTAAAGAGACAAAAAAGGGACAATATTATTTAGTTACTGCATTTTATGTTGATGACATGACTTATTACAAAAGGTATGAACGTGATTATCTTAATTATATAAATAATGTAAAAGGCTCGCCGTAGCGAGCCAATACCTCTGTCTACACTAACATCTTACGAATGGTAGATGAGCTATTTATATTATGACACAATAAATATTAAAAGTAAATAGCTTTTGTAAAAAAAATGTTACAAAGCCATTGACAATTTTACAAAAAATCTGTATCATGCAAACTTTTCCTAAATAATAATTAATACAAAGCATGTTTACTTTTGCTCTCTTGTCATTATGTAAATTTATAATAAAAGAAAAACACCTAAATTTGTAATAAAATTAGAAGATGGTGAGCAAACAAAAGAGGAACAAATAAAATTTATGTTTCAACTATTGGACTTAATTTTTGACGGTTACCAAGATGTTTTGTATAAAGAGGGGATGTCGCTATCTAAAAAAGAAAAGGAAGAAATAAAAGGATATATAAAATTATGACAAAGAATTATAAAAAGTTCAAGCGTCCAATAAGGGTGTAAAATATTCAAAAACACATAAAGTAAAACAAAAGAGGCTTTTACGCCTCTTTTATAAATGGTGGGCGTGAAGAGACTCGAACTCCCATGCCGAAGGCGCCAGATCCTAAGTCTGG
>CANQOM010000044.1 GCA_947625445.1 Candidatus Gastranaerophilales bacterium | reverse complement strand
ATATATGTACCTGCAGACGATTTAACAGACCCGGCTCCTGCTACAACATTTTCACATTTGGATGCTTCAACGGTACTTTCAAGACAAATAGCTTCATTAGGAATCTATCCTGCCGTTGATCCTCTCGCATCAAACTCTAAGGTATTAGACCCTTTAATTATAGGTGAAGAACATTATAATACTGCAAGAAAAGTACTTGAAATCCTTCAAAAATATCAAGAATTACAAGATATTATAGCTATTTTAGGAATGGATGAATTATCTGAAGAAGATAAAGAAACAGTAAACAGAGCAAGGAAAATACAAAAATTCTTATCTCAACCATTCTTTGTAGCAGAACAATTTTCAGGAATACCTGGCAGATATGTAAAACTGGAAGACACAGTTGCAGGATTTAAAGGTATAATTGAAGGTCAATATGATAATATCCCCGAACAGGCATTTTATATGGCAGGGACAATTGATGATGTATTAAAAAATGCAGAAAAAGTTAAATAGGTTAATATATGGCAGAAAACAAAATACATTTTAAAATTATCACTCCCGAAAAAATAGTATATGAAGATGATGTAGAATCAATAATAGCAAAAGGAGTAAAGGGAAGTTTCGGAATTTTACCCGGACATATTCCTTTTATGTCAACACTCGATATTGATACTGCAAAAGTATTAAAAAACGGAAAAGAGATATATTTTTCCGTAATCGGCGGAGCTTTTCAATTTAAAAATAATGAAGCAATAATATTAACAGAAGTAGCAGAATGCGGAGATGATATAGACACAGTCAGAGCACAATTAGCAAAAGAAAGAGCTGAAGCAAGTTTAAACAGTGCAGGAAACCAAAGAGATGTAAAAATAGCAAATGCAGCACTTGCGAGAGCTATGGCAAGGTTAAAAGCTGCAGCAAAGCAATAATAAGAGAAATATATGAGTAATTACTTAAAAGATTATTTTTTTATAACAATTGGAGCAATAATATATGCATTTGCCATTGAAGCATTTTTAGTTCCCAACCATATAATAGATGGGGGAGTCACGGGTATTTCAATGATTTCAAGTGCATTATCAGGACTTCCTTTGGGCTTATTTATTGTGTTAATTAACCTGCCATTTATTATACTTGCAATTAAAAAATTAGGTATAAGATTTGTTATATCAACATTTTGGGCAATAATAATATTTGCATTCGGAGTAACATTCTTTTCAAAATGTTTTCACGGACAATGTATTATAGAAAATCTTGAATTGTTTTTAGTATCAGTATTTGGCGGATTAATTTTAGGCGCAGGAGTAGGACTTATAATAAGAAATGGTTCATCTGTAGACGGCACGGAAATTTTATCCATATATGTTACAAAGAAAATAAGTTTCTCGGTTGGAGAAATAATAATGGTAATAAACCTGTTTATATTTACTATAGCAGGATTTGTTTTTGATTGGCAGCATGCCATGTATTCTATAATCACATATTTTGTTGCATATAAAACTATGGATTTTGTAATAGAAGGCTTAAATGAATCAAAATCTGTATTTGTAATAACCGATTATTCAGTTGAAATCGGAAAAAAAATAATGGAGCAAATGGATGTAAGCGTAACATATATAGATGCTCAGGGAGGATATTCCGGGCTTGAAAAACGTTTGGTTTATTGTGTAATATCAAGACTTCAAGTTACAAAATTAAAAGAAATAGCAAAAAATGTAGATCCGAGAGCATTCATTGCAATTGAAAATGTATATGCTGTTGAAGGAGTAAGAGTAAAAAAGAGAAAAATATAATTATTTTGAAATTTAATTATTTTTGAGTTAAATTTGTAATAAAAAAAGTGAGTGACAGGGAAATAATATGATAACAAAAACATCAATGAAAACGCATGGATGCGGTGAAATAACTAAAAATGAATTGGGAAAAGAAGTAAAAATAGCAGGATGGGTATCTGCCGTAAGAGATTTAGGCGGGATAATATTTGTTGAAGTAAGAGATAAATCAGGTGTATTCCAACTCGTATCAGACCCAAAGAAAAATCCTGAAGTTTATGATATATTCCAAAAATTAAGAGATGAATATGTAATTAATGCAAAAGGTATAGTGTCATTAAGACCGGAAGAAACATATAATGAAAAGCTTCCGACCGGAGAAATAGAAGTATATCCTACATCAATAGAAATACTTTCAACATCACAAGTATTGCCGTTCCCTCTTAATGATGAAAACGTTAATGAAGATTTAAGGTTAAAATATCGTTATCTTGATATAAGACAAGAAAAAGTTTTAAATTGTTTAAAATTAAGACATAAAATTGTGAAAACAATACGTAATTATTTAGATGAAAACAATTTTATGGAGGTTGAAACTCCGATACTAATTAAAACAACTCCGGAAGGAGCAAGAGATTATTTAGTACCAAGCCGTGTACAACCCGGGAAATTTTATGCACTTCCTCAATCACCTCAAATATTTAAACAGTTATTAATGGTAGGCGGAATTGAAAGATACTATCAAATAGCAAAATGTTTTCGTGACGAAGATTTAAGAGCAGACAGACAACCTGAATTTACTCAGGTAGATATTGAAATGTCATTTGTAGAACAAGAAGACATTATGAATATGGTAGAAGGTCTTTTAAGAGAAGTATTTAAACTGGTAGATTATGAAGTACCCGAAAAATTACCTGTTATTACATATAAAGAAGCAATGGATAAATACGGTTCAGACAGACCTGATTTAAGATTCGGACTTGAATTATTTGACATCGGCGATATTATAATGGAATCAAATTTTGAAATAATAAAAGATACATTAAAAGCCGGCGGAATAGTTAGAGCTATAAAGATTCCCGGAATTGCAAATTATTCAAGAAAAGAAATGGACGATTTAACAAAGCTTGCAGTTTCATTTGGAGCAAAAGCTTTGGCAAATATAATGTATCTTGAAGACGGAAGTGCAAAATCACCGGTTTTGAAATTCTTGACAGAAGAACAAGCAGAAAAAATAAAGAACAGAGCCAATGCAAAAGCAGGTGATGTAATATTTTTTGTAGCTGACAAACCAAAAGTTACATATGATGTAATGGGAAGATTCAGATTGTATTTTGGAGAAAAATTAGGTTTAATAGATTCAAATGCACATGCCTTATTATGGGTAGTAGATTTCCCAATGTTTGAATATTCGGAAGAAGATAACAGATATGTATCTGTTCACCATCCGTTTACAATGCCTAATCTTGAAGATATAGATAAAATGGAATCAGACCCGGCTAATTGCCGTTCAATTGCATATGATATAGTATATAACGGAAATGAACTTGGTGGAGGTTCAGTAAGAATCCATTCATCTGAAATACAAGAAAGAGTATTTAAAGCTCTTGGTTTATCAGATGATGAAACTCAAGAGAAATTCGGATTTATGATAAATGCATTCAAATACGGAACACCACCTCATGCCGGTTTAGCATTAGGGTTGGATAGAGTTGTTGCATTGTTAGCAAAAACAAATTCAATAAGAGATGTAATTGCATTTCCAAAAAACTCGGCAGCTAAATGTTTAATGACAGATGCACCCGCACGAGCTACCGAAGAACAACTTAGAGAACTGCATTTAAGACTTACAACAAAAGTTAATTAAACTTTATCATTAAGGATATGGAAGACGAATTAATAAAACAAACATGGGACAGTGTCCTTACCATATTAAAGGGAACTTTATTGGCTACAACCTATGAAACTTGGGTATTGCCTTTAGTTCCGCATTCTTATGAAGATAATTGTTTTGTATTATTAACCGGTCAAAATCTTGCAATTCAAATATTAGAAAAAAACAGGAAAGAAATTTCAAAAGCATTTACACAAGTATGTTCAAAAGATGTATATTTTAAGGTAATATATGATGAAAATCTACATAAACAAATAGAAAAAGATAAACAAAAAGCAAGAAAAGAAGAAGAAAAAGAATTTATAAAAAAGCTTGAAAATAGAATTGAATCAAGATATGACAATTTAAAACAGATGCAATCATCCTGTAATTTAAATTTAAAATACAAATTTGACAATTTTGTAGTAGGTTCAAATAACAAATTTGCATATGCAGTGGCAAAAGCGGTTGCTAATGACCCGGGAAAACAGTATAATCCTTTATTTATATATGGCGGTTCCGGATTAGGGAAAACACATCTTCTTCAAGCTATAGGTCATGATATTTTATTTTCAAAACCAAAACTTAAGGTCAAATATATTAAAGCTGAAGAATTTATTAATGATATGGTAAATTCAATTGCAAAAGGGATTGATAAAACAGGAAAAAAAGACAATAAAAAGATGAATGAATTTAGAGACAAGTATAGAAATGTTGATGTTTTACTTGTCGATGACATTCAATTAATTGAAGGTAAAGCAAGAACAGAAGAAGAAATGTTCAATACATTTGAAAGTCTTCATAATTCAGGAAGACAAATAGTATTTACATCGGACCGTTCACCCGATAAATTTGAAAATACACCCGAAAGATTAAAAACAAGATTTCAAATGGGATTATTAGCTGATATTCAAGTACCGGACATTGAAACAAGAATGGCAATTTTAAAAAAATTATCGGAAGATAATAATATAAAAATGCCCAATGAAGTTATTGAATTTCTTGCAGGAGTATATAATAAAAATATTCGTGAATTAGAAGGCGCATTTAATACGGTAAGTGCGTATACATCTATAAATGAAATACCTGTTAGTGTGGAAGTTGTAAAAAAAATAATTAAATACAACGACAAGCGTAAAACAGTTACAATAGATGGAATTATAGATATCGTTGCAGGATATTATAATATATCGGTAGAAGATATAAAAAGTACCAACAGAGCAGCAAAGACCGCATATGCAAGACAAATAGCAATATATTTGGCAAAAGAGATGACAACAGAAAGTTTGCCATATATTGGTGAATGCTTTAACAGAAAACATCCCACTATTATCTATTCTCATGAAAAAGTAAAAACTGACATACAAAAAGACATACATCTTTCACAAGAAATTAAAGAATTAACAGATATAATTAATGATTAACTTTAAATTTCCTGAGTTTGCAATTTGGAAGTCATAAAAACCTGTCCGGAAGAAAAAAACCATTCTTCATTATAGAAAATATTATTACCAACTTTTATATAATTAGTTGGAATTTTTTCAAAAATGTAAGATTGTTGTTTATCAATAAAATTACCATTTTGGTCAAAATTTACAAGAATACCCGCAGAAGTCGGCTCAAAAGTAACCCAACCGTATTCGTCAAAATAAACTTCTACCCAGGCATGTCCTGTTCCTGTTTCTCCATTTAGAGCCAGAATACCTGCCGCAATTCTTGCAGGTATATTATTAGCTCTGCATAAAGCAACCATTGCCGCAGCAAAATCAACACACTTACCCTGACGGCTTATTAAAACCTGTCTTGCCCCCCGTACTTCAGATGATAAAATATATTTAAAATTATTATTTTGCATATATTCATATATATTTTTAACCGTTTCTTCTCTATTAGCCCCTTTTACTTGGGCTGCTATTGTTTTAACATATGTATCATCAGATTCTATATATTTTTCAGGTTGTAAATATCGATTGAGATTCTTTTCAACAGAAATATTTTTATTAAGTCTTTTTGCGGTATCTAAATCATAAGTTCTAAGTTGTGCAACTCCTTCAATAACTATATCCAGTTGTGGTACTTCGACATTTTTCACTATATATTCAGCAACTTTATTCATATTCTCATCATAGAATAATTTATTGGGTTTTAGTTGAATAAATTTTTCATTATATATATACTGCACATTCTCTATACTTTCCGGAAGCGTAACATTAAAAATAAATTTATCGTTTTTTTCCGAAAAATCAAAGGTATAAATATATTTATATTTAATTTTTTTATATTCAAGAAAATCAGAAGGTGACTTTAATTTTTTGGGGCTATATGGAAATTCTTTTCTTGTAATTTCTTCATCATTTAAAGGTTCCTGTTGTTTTTTTTGTATAGTGTTACTGATAATTGTTTCTTTTATTCTTCCCAAATATTCATCAGGAATAATTAGAAAAAACCCAACCCAAAGTAAAATAGCCACCAAAAAATATATATTCTTACTATTTTTTTTCTTATGTTTCTTTTTAATCTTTTTCATTTCAAAAACTATCCTTAGTTATCTGTTGCAAATGCAACTATTAATTATAGTCCCAACAATTTATATTTCCGCAATATCTGCAAACTGCATGTTTATTCATAAAGTTTAAATCCGGAATAAAAGTATAACCGTCAACACTAATTTGAATATCATTATTTTTGGTACGTTTAACCTCATAATTTTTAGGCCCTTTATAATCAGGATTAAACATTACTTCAAATTTATCAATTGAATTACATTTTTTACATCTAAACATAATTCTAATTTAATTCTTTCTTTTTCTTCCTGTAGCACGTTTAATTATTTCATCGGATTCTTTTGAAATTTCTTTAATTTGTTCAGAATCATACAATTTATATAATTTTGTAAAACAACAACACCTAAACGGGAGAGTAAATGCTATTAATATTGAGTTAATAACAGATTCAACGAGCATTTTAGCCATAGTAACCGTATCCGGCATCAAATTGTTATAGATATTTTTAGGCAATACACTTTCATAACCCATAATTGTGTTCATTATATTATTATACGTATTTTGATAAATTAAATCCAAAAAAGGTATTGATAAATTAATAAAGAAGTGAGTAACTGATATTTTATCCAATGCCCAAATAAATAAAGAAGTTATAAACCAATAAGTCAAAATAATACATAAAACCATCAGAATAATAGTAGGAAATACATTGCCTTTAACCAATTTAAAGCTTCTGACAATTGCCTGAAAAGCTGATGTATCAGTTTCTAAAGCATGAACCTGAAAACTTAAACATAAATATATCCATAAAATTGGAGATATTACTAAAAGAATTAGAGGGAATTTAAATACTAAAGCAGGTAAAATTAAAATTAAAGTAACAAATAACATTAATAAAACATATCCGAACAATCTTCTTTCGATGGCTCTGTCATTTAATGCAAAATCAATATTCTTAACTTTTTTATTTTCATTCACCATACTAAAAACAATATTTAATGATTCAAAAGCAATAATATACTTATATGCAGCCCTAATCAGAACTATAAGAAAAGGTATAAGTATAACCCAAAATATTATGTATAAATTATTTCCGCTATGAAAAAAAGGATTAAGATTATATAAATATTCATAATTTTTAGAATAGAAATAAGTCAAAGTAAAAATAATAAAAATACAAAGAAGTTGTCCAAACACAGGAAAAGCAAGATATTTTAAAAATTGATCAAGATAAAGAAAATATATTTTTAAGCTTGAAAAGAATATTTTAAATACTTCTGTAAATTTATTGGATTTTTGTTTTGACATGCTTCCTCTTTTTCATTTTTATAATAGCATATTAGTATGACTGAGTTAAGTGTAGCATGATAAGAGAAGAATTAAAAAATTTATTAACATCTTTTACGGAAGAAGATTACCGAAAAAATGTCGATTTACATATCCATTCTAATGAATCGGATGGTAAAATTTCTCCTTGTGAAATACTTGAAACCGCAAAAAAGATAGGAATGAAATATATTTCAATAACAGACCATAATACTATGGCATCATATAAGAATGTTGAATTTCAACACTCAAATATAATCATTCCCGCAACGGAATTTGATTGTATTTATCAGGGAGTATATATACATATTTTAGCATACGGAATTGACATTAATAATGAAGAAATTAAACAAATTATTGCCAAAAATGAAGCTGAAAGTAAATGTAAATTAACGAGATTATTTAAATTAAGAGACAGTAAAAAAGTAATAGAAATAATAAAAAAAGCCGGCGGAATTAGTGTACTTGCTCATCCTGCATGCTATCCCGTAATAAATCTTGAACTCTTTATTAAATCTCTTATCGAAATAGGACTTGAAGGTATTGAAGTATTTTATCCATATAAAAGATTAAGAAGTATAGTTAAATTTCATAAAAGAAAAACTGTATATAATATTGCAAAAAAATATAATCTTATAATGACAGGCGGTTCGGATTTTCACGGAAAAATTTATTCTAATTTTTCCTTAACCAATCTGTCAATATAAGCTTTTATACCTGAAGTAATCAATAAATCAGGTTCTTTATTGCAAAAATCATCTAACATTGTTATACCGGTTGTTATGTGTCCTTTTTGTATATACAAGAGCCCAATAATGACATCATTTAAAGGAGAATTTGTTTTTTTCTGATATTCTATAATTTTAGAATCAACAATACCCTGTTTTTTATAGTTTTCAACTAATTTAAGATAATTATTAAAATTCAAAGGATTGAGAGAAAGAGCTTTTTCAAAGTATGGCATTGCAAGATTGCTATAACCGATTTCTTCATATGTTTTACCTAAATTTATATAATATACGGAACTTGCCTGAGTATTGGGGCTTAAATCTATGGCAATCTGAAATTCTTTTATTGCTCCAAAATAATATTTATCCTGAAGATAAATTAATCCTTTATTATTATGTCTATATGCATTATTTTGAGCTTTTATTTCTTCGTCAGAATATGCCGATAGTGCACTAAAAGATATAAATACGATTAGAGTTAATAATTTTTTTAAATACAAATTTCCATACCTTCTTTAGCAAGAAAACAATTCGGATTCTTAGATATTAAATAATTTTCTATAAAAGTCAATTTTTCATCATTATAAGAAGGGTCAAAATGGAATAATGCAAGTTTTTTAGCACAAGAAGCAGAAGCACTGTTAAGCGCCATCTCAAAAGTGGAATGACCAAAACCTTGCTTAGGAGACGCATTTGACAAATAATCTTCTGTGGTATATTGACTATCATGTATTAATAAATCAACATCTTTAGCAAACAATTCCAATTTTCTTGAACCGCCGTAATAACATTCTGTATCTGTTGCATATACAAGTGATTTATTTTTATACTGAATTTTAAAGAACAAAACTCCAAAATTTGGATGTGAATTAGATTTTAGCATAGAAATCACAATCTCATCATCATTTATATCGGAATTTTTAATGTCAGATATTCGTTTAACACTACGTTTATGACTTTTCGGATTAATTATAATTATTTCAGATTCCGAAATATCATTAATATTATAATCTGCAGTAATATCATAAATCGTCATAGGAAACGATTTACCGTAAACAAGTTCTGCAAGAGTCTTATCAAGAGTTTGATTATTACCGCTAAACCCATATAAAGCCAATTGAGTAGTTAAAATATTTGCCGGTTTAAAAAAATTCAAACCTTGAATATGATCCTGATGAACATGACTGAGTAAAAGAGTAACATCAACCGGCTCTCTGTCTGCCATAGTATCACTTGAAGAAATATGTTCTTTAAAAATCTTATCTCCCAAAGGAATAATACCCGTTCCTGCATCAAGAATAATTCTGTGATTACCGGCTATAACTTCAACACAAGAAGTATTACCTCCATATTTAAGGAAGTTTTTATTGACAACGGGATACGAACCTCTGACACCCCAAAATTTAACTTTAAAATCATCTTTTTTCTTCATAATTTTACTCTTTTATTTTTCTATAATAATTGTAGCGTTACGGTCTCTTTCTCTGCCATAAAATTTTGCACCGCCTAAGGTTAATATTCTTGTTTTTGTTTGTAGTTCTTTTAAATTAGTTTCAGGCATTTGGATTTTAAATATAACCTGTCTTCTGCTATTATCAACTTCAACAACCCGAAATGCGTTAGGATAACCGGCAAGAGCAGGGGTTGAAACATGAAGAATATTTCCTCTTTTTGTTATTTTGGCTGCATGATAATGACCTGTAAATATTGCTATCGGCATCTTATATTTTTTTAAGACATTTTTAAATTCTTCTTTATTAATTATTTCATGCATTTTATCTTCATAAGGAGTTATTAAAGGAAAATGCAAATAAATAAGAACTATATCATTTTTTGATTTGGTTAAAATACTATCAAGCCAGTCCAATTGTTCTTGAGGGAGAATGCCATGAGAAGAAATTCCCTTATTTTTAGCTCCGTCAAGTACAATAACACGAAATCCCTTTTTGGGTTTAAATGTATAATATAAACTGTCAAATTTATAATTATGATTTGTTTCTTTCAAAATTTTTAAAAAATTAGTTTTAGTTAAATAACCAGAAGTGGTTGTATCATGATTTCCAAGAGCAAAATACCAAGGGTATTTAATCTTATTTAATTCGGCAGTAAGTTTATAAAGTGAAGTTTTTTCGGGTTTATCTATTCCGTCACCTGTTATCATAACAAAATCAACATTTTTAATATTGTTAATCTGGCATATTGCATCTTTTAATAACGGTCTTGATTGTGCTAATAATTTATAACCGTTAGAATCATCTTCCACCAGAGAATAATGTATATCCGATAATTGAACAAATTTTAATGTGCCGGAAAATGAAGGTTGTTCGGTAATAAAAAACATTATTACAACAACAAATAATATTAACAAACAATCTTTAAATAAATTCTTCATAAAAAGATTATAACAGATTTTATTAAATATACCCATATGGAATAATGAAAAAATACAAAATACGTGTTATAATAAAAAAGCTCTATATGGGTATTTATTTTGTTCCTACATCTTGATTTATAGGGAAAGACGACTCTCATAACAATGCAGTAGACCTGCCACGCAGCAGGAAACGGATTTGTTAAGGCGCTTACCCACCTGTGGAGCATTCACAGGTAACAAAATCGTACTTGTATAGAGCATTGTTA
>CANQOM010000043.1 GCA_947625445.1 Candidatus Gastranaerophilales bacterium | reverse complement strand
TCTCAAAAAGGCTATTTCAGGCCTTAATCAGGCTCTTACTCTCCACTACGCACTTAACTCTGAAACCGCTTCTGATTTCTCTTCCGCAGAAGACCTGGTTGACAAGGTATTTAGAACTCGTATGTCCACCATTGATTCTAACACATTCTCTTCAGATGCAAGAGTTGATCTTAAAAAGTTATTTATAAATAATACATCAGGAGGATCAGGAAGTGCAGATACGGGAGATTTCGAAAATGACATAATCAATGGTTCAACAGAAAGTAATAAAGTTTTTACAACTGCAGATGGTATGAAGTTCTACGTTGATAATTTTTCAGGAACTGAAAGTGATGAACAAGGTGTTGCTTGCGATACTTATAATACTAAACCTTGTACAAAAGTAGATGGTCCTAATATTTTAATTGATGTTAACGGTGATAGAAAACCAAACGTTTTAACAACTTCATCTCAAAGACCAAAAGATATTTATCCGGCTCAAATATATTCACAAAGAGTTGTTCCTTATGGTGCAGCTGCTCAGGAAGTTATGTTTGATAAAACTGTTAAAACTGAATCAACAACAAAATAGAATAATGATATAAATTTTAAAACAAAAAAGGGACTGGCAAATGCCAGTCTCTTTTATTTCTCATAATATTTTAGTTTTTTAAGATGCTGAAACAAGTAGAGATTCTAAAACACCTTCTTTGAACACAATTTATTTAGATGATTTTTTATGTTCTTTATTATATTTTTCTATATAAATATTTAATTTATCTTTAAATTCTTTTGTTGTTTTAAAATTATTATCTTTAATAAATTCATCTTTAACGGTTTGCCAAAACTCTTCAATGCCTCCATTTTGTTCCGGTCTGTATGTATTTGTATATTTATGCTTTATCTTCATCTCTACAAAAAAACGTTCCACCGGATGAGTACACTTATTATTAGCATATTCTCCAGAACAAAATTCTCCTGCATTATCAGTCTCTACTACACTTGGAGTTAATCCATATTTATCTTTTAAATTTTTTAAAGTCTTTAATATTGAAAACATTACTGTTAATGAGGTTTTATCTTCCATAAATTCTATCCAACATGTTTTTCCGTCATCATCTAACGCACCCAATAAATAAAACCTTTGGTTTGGTTTTACCGCAAGTGTTTTTTTGGATAATTTTAAACAATCCAAATGTAATACTTCCGACTTCTTTACCATTACTTAATTCCTCACTCTTATAAAATTACTTTGTAACCCAGTTATTGCTTTAATTTTATAATGAGAGATTTAAACACGCAAGTTATTTTTCTTTTATTCTTTAAATTTTAAGCTTTTTATTGCTGAAATCTAGCATTATTACTGATTTTTAATGTTATAATTCTTAACAATCCCTTTAATACTTACATCCTACAGTATTTTTTGAAAATTAACTCCGTTATTATTTTCTATATATGTATGTAATCTTTGAATTAACAACGGTGAGAAATTATAGATATTATCCGTAGGAATTATTTTTATAAAAGAATTATATCCGTCTTGTGATGCCACAGAGGCAATAAATTCTTTCTTATAAGCCTTAAAAAGCACACTGCCTGTTTTGAATTGTATCTCTTCTATTGAATAATTTAATTCATTTAACGCTGATAACAGGAGATATAACAAATTTTCAGAAGATGTTTTATAAGACTTTGCAAAAGATGCACTTCCTTCAACGGGTTTTAATCCGGCATCCGCAGGAATTACATTCTGAGCACTTGCATCTAAAGGTATCATAAATGTTGTTATTAGTGTTATTAGCGTTAAAACTTTTTTCATTAAATCTCCATCCAAGAACTGCCTGCATATGTGTCAATTTTCAGAGGTACTAAAAATGGCTGGTCTAATTCCATGGCTTTTATAACCAACGATTTTACCTCCTCTAATTCAGTATTAATCGTTTCTATTACAAGTTCATCATGCACTTGAATGATTATTTTAGATTTTATGTTATTTTTTGTAAAGTACTCTCCCAGCTTAACCATGGCAAGCTTCATTATATCTGCTGCGCTTCCTTGTATTGGTGCATTTATTGCAGCTCTTTGAGCAGCTTCTTGTATCTTTGAATTTGTACTTAACAATCCTGAATTTAAATATCTTTTTCTTCCGTATAATGTTTCTACGTATCCGTGAGCGTATGCAAATTTTACCGTTTCTTCCATATATTTTTTAACATCAGGATACAAATTGAAATATTTATCGATAAAATCTTGTGCTTCAAACGGAGATATTCCTAAACTAGAAGCTAAACCATACTTTGATTGCCCGTATACTATCCCGAAATTTACCGCCTTTGCTTTTGAACGCATATCTTTTGTTACTTCCTCAGGCGTTACAGAATATACCTTTGATGCAGTCATTGTATGGATATCTTCATCACTGCAAAATGCCTCTATTAAATTATCATCTCGTGAAATATGTGCTAATAACCTTAACTCTATTTGTGAATAATCAGCAGATAAAATTAAATTATTTTTATCCTCCGCTACAAATGCACCCCTTATCTTATTTCCCAATGAAGTTCTTGCAGGTATATTTTGTAGATTTGGATTTGATGATGAAAGTCTCCCCGTTGTTGTTATTGTCTGGTTAAAACTTGTATGTATCCTTCCGTCTGTCGGACTTCTCAATTCAGGTAACGACTCTACATATGTGCTTTTTAACTTTGCTAAATGCCTTTGCTCAAGTATATCGCTGGCTATTTTATTCTCTTGTGCCAAAATTTCCAACACTTTTGCACTTGTAGAAAATCCTGTCTTCGATTTCATTCCCTTTGCTTTTAAATTCAGTTTCCCAAAGAGTATATCACCCACTTGTTTTGGCGAATTAATATTAAATACCTCTCCTGCTTCTTCATATATCTCTTTTTCAACAACACTAAGCTTTGCATTTATTTCTTCTTCTATTGATTTAAGACAATTTATATCAATGCAGGCACCGTTTTCTTCCATTTGCGCCAATACTAAACTTAGAGGTACTTCTATTTCATAAAGTAAATCAAGTTCTTTCTCATCAAGATTTTCACTCCAATACTTTGTTAATAGCAAAGTTGCAAAAGCATCATCACACGCATAAGAACCTGCTTTTTCTATATTTACTGACTCTATACTGTATGCTGACGTGTTTTCACTTTTCAATAATTCTTCAAACTCTACCATTATATAATCTAAATAATCACCGGCTTGTTGTTTTAAACCATGCTTTCTTGAGGAATCTTTTACATAACTTGCCAGCATTGTATCAAAAATTATATTATTGACTAAAAGTGAATGTCTCTTCAAAACATGAAAATCATATTTTGCATTTTGAAACGTTTTTGCTATTTTTTCATCATTTAATACAGGTGAAAGCATTTTTACAACTTCATCAAGCTCCAGTTGTTGACCTACCTGATGAAATACAGGTATATAATATGATTTAACCAAATCACTTTGATTTTTATCTATTTTTACTCTATTATTCTTTGCCTGTATTTGAGAACAATATGCCAATGAAATTCCGACTAAATCACACTCTAAAGGGTTAATTCCGGTTGTTTCAACATCTACCGAAATTATTGTCTGATTTCCCAGCTCTTTTACAAGTTTGTCTAATTTCTCTTTAGTATCGACAATCGTTTTTTCGTGGTTATATACTTTATGAGAAGATTGGATAAGAATTTCATTCAATCCCAATCCTAATTGAAGTTGAGAATTGTTATCAATTGATGATGTTTGTGTATTTTCATAACATTTAGAATCTATTTTTACACTCTGTGATGCAATCTTAAACGGTTCTAAGATATCTTGAGCATTTTTTAAAAAATTATAAAATTGATTCTTTTTAAAAAATTCAATTACCGCATCATAGTTTGGCATTTCAAGTTTTGCACAGTCAAAATCAAATTCTATATCAAGGTCTCTTTGTATTGTTGCCAACTCTTTACTTAAAATAGCAGTATCTTTGCCTTCTTTGAGCTTTTTATTCAAAGATTTTTCCGTTATTTCATCAATATTTTCATATATATTTTCAAGTTTATCAAATCTGGATAGTAATTTACAAGCAGTTTTTTCTCCTATCCCTTTTATTCCGGGTATATTATCTGATGTATCTCCGCTTAAACCTTTATAATCCGTTATTTGATATGGATAAACTCCCATTTTATCATATACTTTATACCAGTCATATTTTATTAACTCTCCTTTTGAAGGCATTATTACACTAATATATCCTTCTCTGTCAACCAATTGAAAAGAATCTCTGTCGCCTGTCAAAATATATGTTTTATGGTGTTTTTGCTTGGCTTTTGTTGCTATTGTTCCGATTACGTCATCAGCTTCAAATCCTTCTTTTGTATAGATGGGAATATTTAGAGCATGTAACCCCTCTATTATCATTGCTATCTGACTTCTTAATGTATCAGGCATGCTTTCACGATTTGCCTTATATTCAGAATACATTTGTGTTCTGTATGTCTGTCTTGATACATCAAATGCAACCGCTATTGAATCGGGTTTTATTTGAGGGTTTCTTAACAAATCAAACAAAGCTTTGAAAAACCCGAATATAGCCCATGTCGGCTGATTATCCGATGTTTTCATGCCTGTTCTTTCCAGTGCAAAAAAATACCTATAAGCAAGAGCATGTCCATCAATTAATATAAAATTTTTATCCTGCATAATTCCCTTTTATTTTTTCCATTAGTTCTTTTGCTTCTTCATGCTCAGGGTAAATATTTAAAACCATTTCCAAATATTCCTTTGCACTTAAATAATCTCCCAAAGCATATTTACAATCTGCCATTGAATACAGAACTGAAGGATTATTCGGACTTGCAATATTAACCAAACTGTATAATACAAATGCATCTGTATACATTTTCAATTTATGATATACAGATGCAAGTAAATTAGCAACTTCTGTTTGAGGCATTAGAGTATAAGCATCTTCTAATAATTGCTTTGCATTTTCTAAATTCCCTTCACTTATATACACTTGTGATAAGTGGAATAATATATTTAAGTCTTGCGGTTCTTTTTTTATTGCTTCTGTTAATAACTCTTTTGCTTTTGACATCATATTCATTGAAATATAGTTTACTGCAATCCTAACTGTCATAAATACCGGAATATTTTCCTGTTTTAACAATTTTGAATACAATTTTTTCGCTTGCTCAAAATCTGACATCATATGAAAATAATTGGCATATTCAAAAATTATATAAATATTGTCAGGTGCTAATTTATATGCTTGCATAAAATAATCCAATGCCCTGTCATAGAAATTTCTAGATAGATATATTATTGCTAAGTCCTTATAAGCCATTGCATATTCAGGATTTAACGATATTATTTTTTTTAATAATTCCTCTGCTTTATCCGTTTCATTTGTTTTTGCACACAATACAGAATAATCATAAAGTACACTTATATTATTTACACCCCTTGTTATTAACTCAGAGTAGAGTATTTTTGCAGCTTCAGAATTATTTGTATTGGCATATAAAGATGCCAAGTGAAGTTTTAACGAAAGTGAATTAATATTAAAACTTAACAATTCCTCAATTATTTCTATTGCTTTATCGTATTGTAAATCTCCCTCATATGCACACGCAAGATTGTATTTTAAATTATCATTATTTTTATCTTTTTCAATTAATTGTAAATAACATTCTATAGCGTCTTTATAATGTCCTGATTTTAGTGCGGCAACCGAATATATACTTAAATATTGAGGTTTTTTCTCCTTGTCATAAGCTTTTTTTAAATACTTTTGAGCAGTTATAAAATCTTCTTTTGCACAGTATGCCACTCCGATATTATATAGTACTGACTGAGCCTCTGAATCATATTCCAACGATTTTAAATACATTTCTATTGCTTTTTCAGTATTTCCTGATGAAAAATATGCCAACCCTAATTTATTATAATATTTAGGATTCTCAGGTGAATATTTTATGGCTTCTGTCATATATGATACAGATAAATCATATCTTTTAAGCTCATTTGAAGCAGATGTAAGTATATCATAAACTTGAGAATCCTCATTCCCAAGCACTTTCATCTTTTCTTCAAGCTTCAATACATTATCAAATTGTTTTAACTTAATGTATACAATACTTAAACTCTTATATGCATCAAGATAATCTTCTCTAAGTTTTATAAGCCTTTCCAATAATTCTTTTGCCTTGGAAAATTCATTACGTTCCATATATATTACGGATAAATAATATAATGCTACAGTATTATCATTATCCTGAGCCAAGACATTTGAAAAGTTTTTAAAGGCCTCTTCATACAAGTCAAGATTGACGTTGCATAAACCCAACAATTTTTCTAATTCAATATCATCATGATTTTCTTGAAAAATCTCTTCTATTTTTTCTTTAGCTTGTTTATATTCTTTTTTGTTTATTAACTTTATTACACTATCTTTTTCCATAAAAATAATTATAGCATGCCGAATTAATTTTATCGACATTAAATTCACAGGACTTATAGTAAATTCATGGATTAAATCTGAAAAAAGTGGTATATTTGTATCAATTATAATAAATACTTTTTGATAGCCTAAGGCTATGTGTTAAGTAAGTATAAGATAGGTTGGTGAAAATAATTATGAGTAATGAAATCAATAAAAAACAAAAAAAATCATTTGCAAATAAATTACGTAATGTATTTACTGAAGAAATAAAAGAACATTTGAAAGTAATCGAAAAAGAAAGAATCAGATATATTACATATTCATTTCTGTCCCTTTTAGCAATACCAATATTTATAGTTTTATTTTTCTTTTATTTAAATAATAGTGAATCAGTAAATATAGATATAAATTTCGTTGTTTTTTTTATTGCTGGACCTTTAGCTTTAAGTTACTTCATATTAAAAAGATATAAGACTAAAGCAAAATCACAAATAATGCCTCTTTTGTTATCTTGTTTGGGTGATTTTAAATGTGTGCCTAAAGAAATAAAAAAGAATCAAGATGATAAGGCTTATTTTAAAAGATTAAAATTAATCCCGCCTTTTGATTCTTGCAGTGTGGATGACAGAATAGTAGGGCAATATAATAATTTACAAGTTGATATATATGAAGTAGAACTTGCAAGAATACAAAGAAGCAGAAAAAGTTATTCAAAAACAATTGTTTTTTCAGGCTTATTAGTTAAAGTTCCGCTTCTTAAAAATAGTAATACTGTGACTTTAATAAAACCTAAAGCAATAAAAATAGGTGATTCTAAAAATATTGTAAAACTTGAAGACCCTGAATTTAATAAGCATTTTGATGTTTATTCATTGGATCAGGTTGAAGCAAGATACTTAATTACTACCGCTTTTATGTCCAGATTAATAAAAATTGTAAAAATGAAAATGGGTGAAGTCTCTTTATCATTTGAAGAAGGTTATGTAAATATAGCGATTGACAATAAAAAACAAACTTTAGGTTTAAACATTCCATTTTTGAAAAAAGACTGGTTTGAAGTCTCAATTTTTCAAAAGGCTACGGATATCAGAAATTATAGAAAAATTTTAGAAGAACTTCAGGCTATTTTAGATGTAATAGATAATTTAAAATTAACTCAAAATATTGGTTTATAGTTTTTTATGTTTATCAACTTTTTATATGGTTTAAAAAAAATTAAAAAATGGTATTATATATTTTGTGAAGTAAATTAAGAGGAAATCAAAATGGAAAATTCATTATATTTAATTGTCAGTTCAGTTATTGTATTAGTTATTTTATTCTCAATATATGGCTTATACGTAAAAGTAATAAAAAGTAAAAACTCTGTTCTTGAAGCTCTTTCAAGCATAGATGTTCAATTAAGAAAACGTTATGATTTAATTCCGAATATTTTAACTATTGCTCAAAAATTTATGGAACATGAAACAGAGTTGTTTAATCAAATTACTGAATTGAGAACAAAAGCAATAAATGCTCAATCAGGTACAAAAGCTAAATTTGAAGCAGAAGCAAAACTCGATGCACAATTAAGAGCTTTAATGGTTAATGTTGAAAATTACCCTACTTTAAAATCAGATGCAACTATGGTTCAAGCAATGGCAACATATAATGAAGTAGAGGAACATATTTCTGCCGCAAGAAGATTCTATAATTCTGCTTTAACTCAACTTAAAAATGTTATAGAAATATTCCCGGGAAATTTGTTTGCCTCTTTTGCAGGACAAACTTCTTCATTCAGCTACTTTGAAACTGAAGAGGCAGCTAAAGCTCCTATTAATGCAGCCAATTATCTTAAATAGCTTGACAGGTTTGTCTAATGATTAACAATTCAAATGAATTTGTTAAAAAAATATTATCAAATGACTTTACAAATGATTACAAAATCATTTGTAAAGATTTGCATCATATTGAAAATGAAAGATTAAAAATTTTAAAATCATATAATATTTTAAATTCATTCTTTACTATAATTATTTTAGGTTTTGCTTTGGGAATTTTATATCAAGTTATATTCGGTTTTTATAACAATATCCCAATAGGTCCTTTGTTTTCTGTGTCATTTATAATATTTTTCCCATTTATAATGCATTTTATTGCAAAATTTGATCAAAAATATAAATTAAACATTTGTAATTACGCTTTTTCTACCTATACATCTCCTTTAGGAAAGTTTAGCTGCAAACTTGTAAATAAAATGAAAAAGAAAAAACTTGATGATTATTTCAAAAATAGTATAATTTATAAAAAATTTGACTTTAACAAGTATGAAGAAGAATATACTTATTATATTAATAATGAAAAAATAAATTTTTACAAAATATATCAATATGGTAGCAGATACGATAATAACTATGAATATACATATTATACTTTTTTATTCAGATTAAAATATAATAAAATTGTCAAGGGCGAAATATATATTTTGCCTAAATATTATATAAGTATTCCGCATAATATAAATCTGATTCAAATTGGAAACCCAAAGTTTGATAGCAAATATGAAATCTTTTTAACAAAACAAGAACCAATGTTAAGCGAAATTATAACTCCCCAACTTGTGAATACTTTAATAGAACACCACGGTACAAAAATTATAATTTCTAATGGTTATATCAATCTAATAGATTCATGCACTTCATTTGGCAATGCTTTAAATAATATATATAATATAAAAAAATCTTTAACAGATAAAAATGAATATTTAAACAATATAAATTTAATGAGCGAAATAAATACTCCTTTAAATATAATCCAGATTGCGAGCGGAAAATATAATGAATAATAACAAACATACATATTCAAAAACTTATTCTAAAGAATTGATGGAAATTTTTTCAGAATTAGAGGATAAGTTTAAAATTATTGAAAAACAAAGAATTAAATCTAATAATATAATAATTATTTTTAAAATTATCTCTATTTTAGCTATCATTTTTTTAATATTTCAAATCTGGACAAAAATATTAATTAATATATTTTTTACCTTGTTTTTCGTTGCATCTATTTTAATAATGGGAAATTTAATTTCAAGTTGTGAAATATCACTTTTTTATAATAAAACTAAAAATATTATTTTTAAATCAATTTTAAATTATTTTGGCAATTTCCTTTATGAAGAGAATAATAAGAATAATTCATTATTTCTCCATAATTATATTAACAATTTAACTCTGTTAAAAAATGAGTTATTTAATCATATAGACGACAGATTTAACGGAATGTACAATGATATATTTCTGGAAATTGCAGAAATAAGAAGTGAATCTTCAAGCAGAGGTATTTTTATTAAAGCTCCTTCTTTCAAAGAATTTAAAGGCATTACAATTATTTCCAAAAAAGGAAAATCAAAATTTGAAAAATATAGAGTAAATCTTGAATCCGTTGAGTTTGAACAAAAATATAATGTATATTCTACTGATCAAATTGAAGCCAGATATTTAATTACAACCGCTTTTATGGAAAGACTTCTTGAACTCTCACATCAAAGATTTTTAAATGAAATAATTCTGTCTTTTGAAAATCAAAGTGTAAATATATTTTTTAGTACCAATAAAGACTGGTTTGATATTCCAATAAATCAATCATTCAAAAATATAAATCCGATAAGAGAATTAGTTCAGCAATTATATATTATTTTTAATCTGATTGATACCCTTAAAATAGAACAAAATATAGGAATGTAAAAAATCAGTTTAAATAAATATAGTGTGAATAATCTTACACTACTCAAGGCGAACTTAAAAATATACTCGGACAATAGAGTATCTCTATATATTAAGGTTTTGGTTATAAAATTCTTCAAATCTGTCTTCAAGAATGGCTTCTCTCATGTCCTGAATAAATTTTATTAAAAATCTTATATTATGAATAGACAATAAAATAGCGGCATTAGCTTCACCCATTCTGTACAAGTGTCTTATATAAGCTCTTGAATGATTTTGACATGTGTAGCAATCACATTGAGAATCCAAAGGAGATGAATCCTTTTCAAACTCTTTATTTTTAATTATCTTCTTGCCTTGATAAGTAAAAAAAGTACCATGTCTGGCATTTCTGGTAGGAAGAACACAGTCGAACATATCAATACCCCTTTTTACACCTTCTAATAAATCAATAGGAGTTCCGACTCCCATTAAATATCTGGGTTTATTTTCAGGTAATAAAGGGGCAGTATATTCAACAAGATGATTTTTTAATTTGACGGGTTCTCCTACGCTGACTCCGCCTATTGCATAACCCACAGCATCATATGAAGATATAACATTTGCACTTTCTTTTCTTAAATCATCATAAAAAGCACCTTGAACAATAGGGAAAAGTGCTTGGTCTTCTCTTGTATGAGCTTTAAAACATCTTTCCATCCATCTGTGAGTTCTTTCCATTGCTTCTTTTGCGTACTCATAAGTACAAGGATAAGGTGCACACTGGTCAAATGCCATTGCTATATCAGAACCTAAATCTTGTTGAATTTCCCTTGATATTTCGGGATTTATATAATATTCATCCCCCGTTTTAGGTTCCTTAAATTTTACTCCGTCTTCTTTAATATTATT
>CANQOM010000042.1 GCA_947625445.1 Candidatus Gastranaerophilales bacterium | reverse complement strand
GAGTCGCCCCTGCACAAACGTTCCAGGTTTGCACCTTAAACCGCTCGGACACCTCTCCTTTTTATTTAAACTTATTTTATATTATCAGAACAATAAAATTTTAGCAAAATTTTTTTATCCCTTTGCTTTTGTATATAAACTAAATACCATATTACTGTTTTTTATTCTTTCAATATCCTTTTCAGCTAATATATCACTTAATATTTCAGGACTGTTTAATGCCATTGAATAATAGTAATCATATTGTTTTTGCTTCAAAAATTTTATTCTTCTGTTTAGTAATTCGTCACTTATAATTTTTTTCTTTTTTCTAATATGTGATTTATAACAAACTAAATTAATAAACAAGTAAATACAAACAATAAACATAACACTTATCAAATATAGCATATTCATTTCCCTTCTTTTAAAACTTCTTTTGCTATTTTAATAGCTTTTTTATACACCTTAGAGTCATCATTAATTTCTTTTATATAATTTTCAAAATCTTTTTCCAAGCCCCAAAAGAAATCACATTTAATTACATTACCAATATTTGATTTAAACACAATGACTTGACGTTTATAATTTCCTATAGGGTATGTAATAAATAAATCTTGAACGATAACTTCTTTACCCTTTATAATACCAAATTTAGTATCTTTTATTTTTGAGAATCTAAAATCTGCATTTTCAATATCACTCCCTGTTAAATCACAACCTTCTAAATTGGCATACCTAAAATCAGCATCGTTTAAAACACATTGTTTTAAAACTGCCCCTCTTAAATCAACACCTCTTAAATTTGCATTTGACATTGTACATCTGTCTATTACACAACTAACCATTGAACAATAACTTAAATTTATATTATACAAACAGGAATTTGATATATAACCAGATGATAAATCACTATTACTTATATCTGCATATTCTAAATTAGAATCTTTTATTATTGAATTTGTAAAGTCAGAATATCTAAAATCCCCTTTAGATAAATCAGCATTTGTAAATTCTTGGTTCCCTAAATTCACCCCGTTTTCTTTCATTAGTTCACTCATTCTTATTTTTGACCAATGATATTTTTCCTGTTTTAAACACTTAAAAATTTTAGCATTTTTGATTTTAAACATTACACATCCCCCCTTTTAATGACTTTACACAACAAATAACAATACTATTCAAGTATTTACCCTTTATGTTTGTTGATTTACACTATTTTTTTTTTAATTTACTATAACAAGATGAACTAACATAAAGCCTGGTCAGCTTTTGCTAAAATTCAAATCATATTATAAACGTGGTGCTTAAGTTATTTCAATTTAAAGAAATTTACTTATGTATTTAATATATACCAAATGTCATAATATGTCAATGACAAAATGAATAAAAATATGAAAAATGAAATTACTAAAAGATTAATAAAAGTAAGAAATTTTTACGGAGAAAGTGTATATGCATTCGCCAAAAAGTTATGCATACCTCAACCTACTCTTTTGAGATATGAATCTTGTGAACGTAAAATAGCCAATCAATTATTAATATCACTAATAGAAATATGTAATATTAATATCAACTGGCTTATTAGCGGAAAAGGTGACATGTTTATAACAGAAGACAAGAATACACATTTAAGACAAAATGATGAAAGTGTTTATGAAAGAATTTCACAAGCAGGGAAAAGACTTGTTGAAATTCAAGAAAAACACAATTTTCTTGACAAAGAAATGGCAAAATTACTCAAAATTTCAGAAAAAGATTATCTTAAACTTGTAACCGGTGAGATGGATTTTGACATTAATATATTAAATAACATAAAACAAAATTTCTCAGTTGATATTGATTGGTTATTATACGGAAACAATGTATGACAATATTGTCTGTATTTGAATACATAACTGAATAACATATTAATATAGTTTAACGGTTATTTTTCTAATTTACCATCTTTTGTTATAATTTTTACCGAATGAATTTCTTCTAAAGATTTTGTTATATTAAAATATCTATAATCAATTTTTTTTTCTATTTTGTTATCGGAATTTATTAATTGATTATAATATTCATTAGTTTGTTCATTAAATTTAATAAATAACATCTCTGTTCTTAAAATACTAACTAAATTAATTATTCCTACAAAAATAACTGCCACAAAAACTCTGTTAACTTCATTAAATAAAAAATTTTTTACATCTTTAAATAACATACCCGTACTACTCATTTTTCCATCCTTTCTTGATATTCCAATGTTAATTACACTTTATATGTTAGTATATAAAGTTTTAATTTATTTTTTATCTTTTATGAGAAATAATACATTTCTAATTTTCTCAAAAAAAGATTATTTTTTTATATAAAGATAATTTAGAATATTATTACAGTTTTTTGTATAATAATTTTTATGAAGAAATTATTTTCTGTAGTATTAATAATTATCATATTATCAGTATTTATATACATACTGAATGAAACAAAAAATGTTCATAAAGTTTTTAAAATTAAATCTCCCATTGAAATATTTATAGACACAAATAACAATTTAATTTTTGACGAAAAAGAACCTTTTGTTCTTGTAAATGTTCACTATATTGAACCTGATACAAACACTTCAGATTTTGGTTTTAATTTGACGTCAGAACAAAAATTTCTTATAAGTTATTTAGAAAAACAATTATCATATAATCTTTTAAAAGAAAAATTTGTTACAATTAAAGACAATCATTTATACGTTGAAAATGAAAGTTACGAAAATAAATTATTAAATTCCAATTTATTTTTTAATGATACACCCGAATCAAAAAATAAATTTATTAATTATGTAAAATCAATTAATCCCGATGATTATTTAATTATTAACCCAAGAAGTAAGAAATATCATAAGCTTTCTTGCGAAACAGGAAAACAAAGTAAGTCTATGTTAATAATAAAGAAAGATAAATTAATTGATAATTTCACTCCATGCAGATATTGTCATATTAAACCGTCATATTATCTATTTGAGAATAAATCTAAATTTAAAAATAAAAAACCAGATAAAATATATTCTGTTAAAAATTCATATATAAAAAACAAAATAAAAATTTATTTTTTAAATCCATATTTGATAAAAAAACCGTATGACAAATGTAACACTGAAGCGTGTCTTGCATTAAAACATGAAATAGATAATGCTAAAAATTCTATAGATTTTGCATTATACGGAATGGAAAAACAATCAGCAATATTTAATGCACTGAAAAATGCAAAAAACAGAGGAGTAAAGATAAGATGGGTAACAGATTATGACAAAAAAAATATTAACTACTATGAAGATAGTATTAAATTGCAAAAGATATTAACTGACTGTATGACTGATGAAATATATGAAAAAACATACAAACAATCCATTATGCATAATAAATTTTTTATATTTGATAAACAAAAAGTTTATACAGGTTCAACAAATATTACTTCTACAGGGCTAACCGGTTTTAATGCAAACTATTCTGTACTCATTGATTCTGAAGAATTAGCACAGATTTATACACAAGAATTTAATCAAATGTATCAAGGGAAATTTCATACCCTTAAAACAAAATTTAATAAAAATAAAATAAAATTGGATGATAATTTAATTATAGAATCTTATTTCTCCCCTCAGGATAAAATTATTACAAATAAAGTTATTCCATTGATATTAAACGCCAAAAAATATATTTATATACCTATTTTTTACATTACAAATTATGACCTTATAGAACCTTTAAAAATAGCAAAATCAAAAGGTGTAGAAATAAAAATAATAAATGATGCAACAAATGCCCATAACAAATATTCAATTCACAAAATATTAAGAAAAGAAGGTATTGAAGTAAAAACAGAAAACTATGCAGGGAAAATGCATATGAAATCAATTATTATAGACGATAAAATTTCGCTAATCGGCTCTATGAATTTAACTAAAAGTGCTCAAAATATAAACGACGAAAATGTTTTAATTATATATAATAAAGAAATAGCTCAATACCTAAAACAAACATTTTTGTATATGTGGAATAATATACCATCAAAATACCTTTATATAGACCCCAGAGCTGAATCTTTTGAATCAATAGGTTCATGTTTTGACGGAATTGATAATGATTTTGATGAAAAGATTGATAAAGAAGATGAAGGATGTTTTACAAAATAATATAATAATTTAATTATACAGATTCTTTTAAATATTTTTTATAATTTTTCTTTTTCTTTTTTCTTGCTTTTTTCTTTTCTTTTCCTATTTTATCAGGATTATTTGTAACAGATTTATCAAATTCAATTTCTGAATCTTCCATACCCAAAAGCATAGAGAATAATAACATAGTATTATGTCTTATGGAATCATAACCGATAGTCACTTTAGCATAGTCGGGTCCGACACTTAACAATACCCTGTTTTCTTGGAATGTATCGTCAGATTTAACCTCTCTGTTCATAGCTATTGAAGCCAGATATCCAACAGTTAAATACTTGCATAATTTTAAACTTTCAATAACAACAAAATTAGAACGACCATATCTGTACCTGTCAAAATCAAAAGGGCTATTTCCGGCTATTGCACTTTGATAATAAACAAAAGACTGATTCCATGGTCCGACCTTTGTAGATATAGAAGGGCCTATTCTAAATAAACCTGTAACATCACCTGTTGTATATGCAGTTGCTGCGGTTTGAGCAACCAAGCCGGTTGCAAAACCTACATTTCCTTCCTCGTTTATATATTTATATATAGGTTTTACAGATTGAGTCATCCATCTGAAACGTCCCTCAGTATCTCTTAAGTCTGTTCCGTTTGCTCTGTCTACAAATGCCCCTGCTGAATACATTTGAGAGAAGGTTAATCCCAAATCTTTTACATCATCACTTCTTGAATAGCTTAATTGAGCTGAATACTTTGGCATCCTATAACCCATAAACCATTCATTTTGATTGGTATAACTTGAATAATTAAACATTAAGCCCGGAGCAATTTTTTGACGTCCTCTTAAAAGGAATCTGTCTCTTGATGTTCCATAGGCAGCCTCTGTCATATTTGTTTCATTTCTAAATCTTGCTATACCGCCTATACCAAACTTATCTTTTGCATATGTAACAATAGGTGCTAACTTTAATGTTGAACCACCCGGTACATTTAATACAACCGCAGGCCCCAGATGCATCCCTAGCATATTCACAGAACCAAATTCCGGTAAATTACTTTCAACATTTGCCCTGTTTTTATTTGTTACTATCTTTAACGACGGAATTACTGCCACTTTTTTCTTTTTAAAATATAAATCCGCATTCTTTATAGTTATAGTATCATGGTCATCTTTTGCATCAATATATATAGTTTTTGCTTTTAAAGAATAATAACCTTTATCACTATCAGATAATTGAACAGGATTAGGCATAAGAACATTACTTTGATCAACATAGCCTGCAAAAGAAGATGCACCTACACTTATTACTTCATCTCGTAATATTTTTGCAACACCTTCATACTCTTCAATTTTATCCGGATAAATATATGCTTCTTTAGCATCTATTTTTATATCTTCATTTGTTGTTACAGGATTTTCTATCCAGCCTTCGGGCTTTGTTAAATCTAAACGTATAAAATCACCTTCTGTTATTGAATCCTGAGAACTTAACACAACATTTTCATGTGCTTTTAATATATTTCTGTCATAATTGTATACTATTTTATTCGCACTTAAAATTGTATTCTGTTTAGTAAATTTAACTTTTGCATTTCCTATTGCTTCAACTTCATAATTATCAGGATAATATTCCATAACATCAGCAGTTAATTCAATAGAAGGGTCAATAGGGATATCAGGTTCAGGCTTTGGTCTGTTTACAACTCTGTCAGGATTTAAAAACAAAAGGAATCTTTCTTTGAAAGGTAATTGAGCATTTAGTTTTCTCATTTCTCTTTCTTGTGCTTTTCTTTTTTCCCTTTCTTCCTCCCATAAAGCCTTTTCCTTTTCACGCTTTGTCATAGGCTTTTTTACTTCAGGAGTTACAAAAGTTTCCTTTACATCACTTACCGGTTTGATTTCTTTTTGATTGTCAATTTGAGGCTCTTCTTTAACCTCACTATTCAATTTTTCATGTTTTTTTTCTTTTTTAAGTTTTTTTTGTTTTTTATCTTTTAACGTTTTACTTTCTGATTTATCTTGTGTTTTATTTTTAAACCAATTTAAGACACTAAATTCACCTGAGGTAAATTCCTCTTTATTGTTATAATTAGGATTAAGAGACGAATAAAAAGGATCTATCCCCAATTCGGGATAAAAATCTGATGCAAACGCTATATTTGCAAAAAATATAAAGTATATTAACAAAAATAATAAGTATTTATTTTTCAATTTAGTTTCCTTATAAGTAATTATTCGGATTTTGCGGTTTACCGTTTATTCTGACTTCAAAGTGGACATGAGGTCCGGTAGAATATCCGGTTGAGCCTGAGAGTCCGATAATTTGTCCTCTTTCTACATTTTGACCTTTAGTTACTTTTTGTTGCGACATATGCGCATACAGAGTTGTTGTGGGTTTGCCGGTACAGTTACCATGGTCTATTATTACAACTTTTCCATAACCGCCATACCAGCCAGAATACAATACTTTACCGGAGTTTGAAGCTTTTATAGGCGTACCCATTGGAACGGCGTAATCTATTCCGGAATGGAATATTCTTGATTTGAATATCGGATGTGTTCTCCATCCGAATGGAGATGTTACTCTCCCGTGTACCGGCAAGATAAATCCTCTTCCTGCTACAACTTCACTATGTCTTGTACTGTTTGAAATCATAGAAGCTAACCTATCCGACTGGCGTTTTAGCTCTCTTTCCGACTTCTCATATGCCTTTTTATCTTTTTGTATTTTTTCAATCATCGATTTATTTTCGCTGATTGTTTGTTTTATATTCTTATTTTCTTTATCTATATTTATTATAACTTTAGTTAATTGTTTTTTCTCATTTTCAAGTCTGTGTTTCAATAATGCAATATTTCTTGCTTCTGTTTTTAATGATTGCATCTTTTCTTTATCTGATTGTATTATTAAATTTTGATAATAAATTCTGTCTAAAAATTGGCTTATACTATTTGTAGATATTAGTAAATCCAATATTAACGTATGTTTTGTCTTATATATATGTCTAATTCTGTTTGCCATCTTTTCTTGTCTTGTATTATATTGTCTTAAATACAAATCAAGTTCTCTTTGCAATGACGCAATATTTTTTTGTTTTATATTATACTGTGCTTTCGATTGTTCAAGAGCTTTTTGATTTTTTTCAAGTTTTTGCTGATTTCTGCTTAGTTTATTTGTCTCTTGTCTTTCCATTTTTCTTAGAGAGTTAATTTTTTCTTTTATTATTTGTCTCTTTCTCTCTACTTTTTTTATTTGTGATGAATTATTTGCATAAGCTAAGTTACAGTTAAATATTCCAACTGTAATTACCAATACATATATAATTATCTTCTTCACCAATTGCATCAAAATTTTTACCCGTTACTTGGCATGAAAAATAGTGTATATAATACGGTTACAGAACCAAATAAAAACCACGACCCCAAACAAACAAGAAGTATAATTAATATTATCTTTTTATTCTTTCTTAAAAATTCCATAATATATCCCCAGTATTAACTCTCTATTATAATTTTACTCTAAAAAACACACAAGACAAATATATTAACCGATTTTTAACATTCTATTCTTAATATTTCATTATCAGTTACAATAATTTGACATCTTTCATCAAATTCACTATGAAATACATCATCTTTTAGAAGAACACTATATGTTAAGATAACTTTATAAGGACTGTGGCTTATTTTTTTTAAGAATCTATCATAAAATCCCTTCCCATATCCTATTCTATATCCCATTGTGTCTGCACAAAGCGCAGGTACTATTATCATATCAATAATACTTAAATCATCAATTTGCTTAGATTCAGGTTCTAATATTTTATATTTATTTTCCCTTAAATTATTATTATATGGACATACAACAAGATTATCTCCATCAATTTTGGGCAAATACCAATTTTTTGTCTTATTCTCAAAATAATTAAGTGTAGAAACTTCGCTCCCTATTGAATAATAAGCCAATATATTTTTTGACTTAGCAAACTCAGGCATATTAAATAAATTATTTTTTATCTTCTCACTAAGTCTTATTACATCTGCTTTCGAGCGTTCTTCTTTTGCTATTTTTCTTAATTCATTCTTCATAATATTATTAGAACATAAAAAAAGAAGGACTATAAAGTCCTTCTTTTTTAATCTTATTAATTATTTAATATTTGAGAAAGTCCAAGCATCAGAAGCGGGAGTTGTAGCTGCCTGATAATCAGTACCTGAAACTCCACCTTCATCTGAACCATGAGCTATCGGTTTATAGAGTCTGTTATAATATTCTATAACCATTCTGTCTGAGTTAAAGTATGATTCGGCAGTTCTTATTGCTTGACGCATCATTGTTGCCCATTTAACTTTATCATTATAATATGTAGGAATTATTTGATTTTCAATAATATCCATCATACATTCGTAATCTTTTCTGTGTCTTTCTTCCCAAGGAATATTATCATCCAAGCCCGGATATTCAATAGTAAATCCATTAATTCCCGGGAAAGTACCTTCAACAGTCCAACCGTCAAATGTAGACAGATGTAATGCTCCGTTTGCATTTGCACTCATTCCTGATGTTCCTGAAGCTTCAAACGGTCTTAAAGGAGTATTTAACCATATATCAGAAGCTCTCTTTAATTTACCGCTTAGTTCAAGTTCATATCCTGTAAGGACTACAACATTCTTCATTGAATATGAGTTTCTTAATATTTTGTTAAACATTTCTTTTCCGCTTACATCATCAGGATGGAATTTTCCTGCAAATATTAACTGTACTTTATTTTCGTTTAACAATTTAATAATTCTGTTTTCATCCATGAAAATAAGCCAAGCACGTTTATAATCAGCAAATCTTCTTGCCCAAGTAATAGTTAAAACGTTCGGGTCAAGTCTTTTTCCTACAGTATTGGCTATAAATTCAAAAACTTCTCTTTTCATTTCCTTTTTAGCATCAAGAAGAGCTTCAAGGTTATTAGTTTTCATTCTGTCATCTTGCCAATAGTGAAGATTTACGGCATTAGTGATAGCACGAATCGGGCATCTGCCTTCGACCCAACTCCACATTTTATTTGAAACCAAACCGTGCAATTGAGAAACTGCATTAGCCAATCTTGACATTCTTAATGCAGCTACTGTCAAAGAGAATTGTTCACCGCCTAATTGTACCGCTTTATCCCTTGATACTCCGGCGAAGAACCCTGCATTTAACAATTCATCAACCCAGTGTACTTCGTTTCCTGCTGCTACAGGGGTATGTGTTGTAAATACTACTGTTGATCTAACTTTATTTAAATCGTCATTATATTGATGTAATAATTCAAATGCCGCAGGAAGTGCATGACCTTCATTTAAATGAACACAATCAAATTTGTATCCGATTTTTTGAAGTAACCTAATACCTGCTATACCTAATACTGTCTCTTGTGCTATTCTTATTTTTTCATTACCGTCATATAATTTATGAGAAATTGATTTTGCCCAATCTGAGTTTTCATCAATATCTGTTGTTAAGTAATAGACAGGGCATGTATCAAACAATGCCGGTTCCAATTTATATGCCTTAACTTTAACTTTTTCTCCGTAAATATCAACGTCAACGGATTCATTAATATCAGTAAGAAAATCATAATGTTTTCTGATATATGCAACTTCTACATTACCTTCATGGTCAATTCTCTGATTATAATAACCGTATGACCATAACATAGTAACACCGACCATAGGCATTTGCAGATAACCTGCAGAAAGCATGTGTGAACCTGCAAGAAATCCTAAACCGCCAGAATACGTTGCTATTGACTGGTCTATTGCTATTTCCATTGAAAAATATGCTACATTTGGTAATCCCATTGGTACTCCTTTTATCTTCTGAACTATTATTTACCATCTAGTATCTTATACCAATAAGATAACAAAAAAGCAACTTTTTCGCCATAAAAAATTTATTTTTTTAATTTACATAATATATACAAAGTAGTTAAAACTGTTGTTATTACTCATTTATTTTATATAATTTCTATATAAGAAATTTTAAAAAGTTTACAAAAGATGAAAGGTTAAAAATGAAATTAGCGGTATTTGATTTTGATTCAACTCTTATGGAAGGCGAAACTTTAGAATTTATAGCAAAAGAATACAACATTGAACCGTTAATGCGACAAATTACAACTGATGCAATGGAAGGTAAAATTGATTTTTTTGAAAGTTTAATAAAACGTGTTGCTCTGTTAAAAGGAGCAAAAGAAGAAAAAATAAAATACATTTGTGAAAATCTTCCATATACAAAAGGTGCAAAAGAAACCGTTACCGAATTAAAAAAGATGGGATATAAAGTAGTTTGTTTTTCAGGCGGGTATGAAAGTGCAACAGTTCCTGCACAATACTCACTAGGCTATGATGCTCAATTTTCAAATATACTTCACTTTAAAAACGGAGAAATGACAGGTCTTTTAGGAGGAGAAATGATGTTCTCAGATTCTAAAGGCAAAATGCTTAAAAGACTTCAAACTCTTTTAAATATATCTGAAAATGATACTCTCTGTGTGGGTGACGGGGCGAATGACTTAAGTATGTTTAAATTTGCATCTAAACGTGCTGCCTTCTGCGCAAAACCGATTCTTAAAGAACATGCCAATATTATAATCAATAACAAAGACTTAACAGAGCTGCTAAACTATTTATAAAAAGTTATAAATAAACAGATTATTACAAGGTTATTAAATTTCTTTTTTAATCGTATCCGAATCTTGATTAATATAACCTATTATATCAACGGAAGTATACATTTTCAGTTCTTCAACAAAATGCAATGTAGCTAAATCATCAGTATTTGTTGGAATTTTATTGACTATAATACCCTTAATTTTTATTCCATGATTTATTGTATAATCAACAGTTAAAAGTGTATGATTTAATCTGCCTAAAAAAGGTACCGTTACTATTATTATTGGTAAATTTAAATTTTTAATTAAATCGGCACATAACATATTATCGCTGACTGGGGCCAAAATTCCTCCTGCACCTTCAACCAGAGTAACATCATTTTCTTTTTTAAAATTTTCAAAATCCGATTTTATTTTATTAATATCAATCTTTACTTTAGCCAATCTTGCTGCGAGAGCTGGAGATACCTCTCCTTCAAGTAAATATGAATATTTAGTTTTAACATTTGATGAAACTTCTTTAACTGATTCTATATCAGGAGCAATTAATATACCATTATTATTTATTGCTCCCGACTGTAAAGGTTTAAAAACACCTACTGTTTTACCTTGTTTTATAAAATAAGAGGCAAGACATTTTGTTACATATGTTTTTCCTATATCGGTATCAATTCCCGT
>CANQOM010000041.1 GCA_947625445.1 Candidatus Gastranaerophilales bacterium | reverse complement strand
TTATAGTAGATGAATTTACCGGAAGATTAATGGAAGGCAGACGCTGGTCAGATGGTCTGCATCAGGCAGTAGAAGCAAAAGAATGTGTTCAAATTCAAGATGAGACTCAAACTCTTGCAAGTATTACATTCCAAAATTTATTCAGATTATATCCTAAACTTGCCGGAATGACAGGTACCGCAATGACCGAAGAAGCAGAATTTGGCAAAATCTATAATTTAGAAGTTACTCAAATACCGACAAATAAAACCGATATAAGAAAAGATTATCCTGACATAATTTATAAAACAGAGCGGGTAAAATATTTAGCGGTTGCAGATGAAATTATAAAAATGCATAAAATAGGCAGACCTGTTCTTGTTGGAACAATCAGTATAGAAAAATCGGAACTGGTTTCAGACATTCTCAAACAAAGAGGAATAAAGCATAATATATTAAATGCTAAGCATCATGAAAAAGAAGCATACATAATAGCTCAGGCAGGCAGAGTCGGTGCAGTAACAATAGCTACGAATATGGCAGGAAGAGGAACAGATATTCTTTTAGGTGGAAATCCTGAATACCTTGCTAAAGAAGAACTGGATGCAAAAGGAATAACCCCTCAATCAACTCCCGAATATGAAAAAATCAAAAATGAAACTTTAGAAAAAACAAAAAAAATTACGGAAGAAGAACATGCAAAAGTCGTAGAGGTGGGGGGACTTCACGTTATAGGAACAGAAAGACATGAATCAAGACGTATTGATAATCAATTAAGAGGACGTGCCGCAAGACAAGGAGACCCGGGTTCCACCAGATTTTTCTTATCATTAGAAGATAGCTTAATGAGAATATTCGGCGGTCAACAAATTATTACATTAATGAATACTTTTAATGTTGAAGAAGATATGGCAATTGAAAATAAAATTATAACAAGACAAATTGAAAGCAACCAGAAAAAAGTTGAAACATTCCATTTTGATGCAAGAAAAAGCGTACTTGAATATGATGACGTTATGAATCTCCAACGTGAAAAATTCTATTCTCAAAGAAATCGAGTACTCGAAAACACTGATTTGCATGAAGATATTCAATATATGATTGAAAGAGAAATAGACAGGCTTTTAAAAAGCTACATAGCACCCGGAATGAATCCTGATGAATACATTTATGAAGATTTGGTATCACTCATAAGAGAAATCCATTCAATAATGCCTCAACTATCACACCTTGAAGTAAAAGATATACAAGGGTTGAAATTTGAAAACGTATATTCCAAAATAAGAGATTTAGCTATAGATGCATATAAAGAACACGAAATAAATATGGTAAAATTCCTTAATGATGTGGCATCACAATATAATTTAAATCATACGGAAGAAGAACCGTTTACTTCAAATAATATTATGAGAAGTATGGAAAAAGATATACTTTTAAGAGTTGTAGATAATAAATGGATAGACCATCTTCATAATATTGATATGCTTCGTGACGGAATAGGTTTAAGAGCTTACGGGCAAAAAAATCCGTTATTGGAATACAAAAAAGAAGCATACGATTTGTTTAACAATATGATGTATGATATTCAAAGCGACACGGTTAAACATCTTTTCAGAACAAAATTCGGGATAGAAATAGTATCACCAGACGGCACTCCTATTCGCCCAAAAAGAAATCAGACAGTAATTATGGATAATGAAGAAGAGAATTAAGAATGATATTTATTTATAACATAATTATAATATTATTAGCTATTTTATTTATACCGGTAATATTTATAGCTTTTATAATCCAACCAAAATTCAGAGCAGGTTTCTGGCAAAAAGTCGGGTTCTACAAATTTGAAGATAAAAAACATGAAGGAACTATAATATTTCATGCGGTATCAGTAGGAGAAGTTAATGCAATAAAAGAATTAGTGAAAGAATATCAAAATAAACACCCCGAGAAAAATATAATATTAACAACTACCACAAAAACAGGGCAAGAAACCGCTAAAAAATCACTTTCAGAATATACGGATAAAATAGTTTATTTTCCGTATGATTTCTTTTTCAGTATACTTTCATTTTTAAACACATTTAAACCTCAAGAAATTGTAATTGCAGAAACAGAAATATGGCCTTGTTTTATAACTCTTGCAAAAAGCAAAAACATAAAAGTATACACAGTTAACGGAAGAATTTCTCCTCACTCGTATGATGGTTATAAAAAAATAAAATTATTTATTACTCCAATATTAAATAAATATGAAAAAATACTTATGCAAACTCAAGATGATAAAAAAAGGATTACAGATATCGGAGCAAATATTGAAAAAGTTGAAGTTATGGGCAATCTTAAGTTCGATATTACACAAAATATATCAGAAGAAGAAATAAACAAATATAAAGAAGATTTAAAAACTTATAACTATAAAATTTTTATCGGAGCAAGTACTCATAAAGGTGAAGATAGTTATGTTATTGAAGCTTTTAAAGAATTAAAATCTAAACATAATGATGCCAAACTGCTTATCGCACCAAGACATCCTCAAAGATATGATGAAGTTGCAGACTTATTAAATAACTCCGGTTATAAATGGTCTAAGCGTTCTGAAAATGCAAATTTTGTTAATAACGACATAATTATGCTGGATACTATGGGAGAATTAGCAAAATTATTTTCTGTATCTTATATAGCTTTTATAGGGGGAAGTTTTTCACAAACAGGCGGACACAATCCTCTAGAAGCTAACATTTGGAATAAGCCCGTAATATCAGGACCTTACGTATTTAATTTTAAAGATGTTTACAGAATTGTTACCGAAAAAAAGTGTGCAATAATCGTTAATAATTTAACTGAATTAAAAGAAGAATTAATTTCTTTTTATGACAACAATGATAAATACAATGAATATTCAAACAACGCCAAAACCGTTTTTGATGAAAACAGAGGCGCAATAGAATATGTTTTAAATAAAATTAATTAATGTAATTATATTATTTTTTCGAAAAATACAATTCCGTATGCCGGCAGTGAAATATAGTTAAACTGCCCCTTTGTAGGTTCCGGATTCATGTATTTACCTTCACCTGAAAATAAGGTATCATCAGAATTTAATATTTCTTTCCATCTACCTTTAGGGAAAAGCATTCCGTAGTTATTTAAATATGAAACACCTGAAAAATTAGAAATTGAAACAATTTCATTATAAATTTTTCTTGTGTATATAGCATGAATATCCGAATTTTCATGAAACAAGGTTTTTTCAATATGTCCGTTAGTAAGAGATATATTATTGTCACACAATTTATTTAAAGCAGTTATATAATTTTCAACTCCTTTATTAATAAAACAATACTTATCGCAAACACAAACACAGTTAAGTTTAGAGTCTTTAAAAGCATCAATGCCCGGTTCATAACCTTTATCTCTTAAATAAGGTTCAGGTCCAATTGAAAACTTTCTAAAAAATTTAAAATAAGAAAGATTAGCAGACTCATCACCTTGAAAAACCATTTTAGGACCCGGAATAGAATAAATTTTACCCAGGGCCAGTTTATGCATTTTGACCGCTTTTATATATGCCTCGTATATATCTGAAACAGAAAAATTACAATGTAAATTAATACTTTCATAAAATTTTAATCTTTCAGAATCAGACATTTTTTCCAGTGAACCGTTAACAAGTGCATCAAGTAATTTATGAGCAGCATGAGCACTCACTTGGCATTTTTTATTCGTATCACAATTACAGACTTTAGAAGTAAGATTTAATTCATTAACTAAAATTTTAGAAATTAATCTTGTACCGTCAATATTTCCTATTTCATCATGACTCATAACATATTTTACACGTGACTGCGCATCTCTCAAAGAAAAATCAAAATTCGAAATATTTTTAATTCTGCAATCCCAAGAACCAAGGAGCATAGACGCAATTTGTTTATGAAAAGGAAAATCCCATTCAGAATCAAAACCCAGGTTTGAAAGTGATACATCATTATTTTTAATACTATTAATAAAGCTTTCATGATGAAGTTCATTATACTCTATTTCATTTTGAGTAAAAGGTTTAGTAACTCTGGAATCATTATCTCTACCGTCTTCAGCGATAAGGAAAGAAAGAGGACAATAATAATTTACTTCTGCTACCATTTGTTTCATAGTAAAATCACTACACATAAATTTGGTCATATCAACTCTTAAACCGTCACAATGGTAGTTAATAAGCCAATTTAGAGCAGCGCCTATAATAAAATCACGAACATATGAACTTTGAGAATCTTTTTCAAAATTAAATTTATATCCGAAACAATTTTCACCTTCTATATAAGGACCTGTTTTCTGCAACTCTGCAATATCCGGCCCCAAATGATTCGGAACAATATCCATAATTACATTAAGATTACATTTATGGGCATAATCAATAAGTTCTTTTAGCTCATCAGGAGTACCATATGTATGGTTAGGTGCATATTTATCAACCCCGTCATATCCCCAATTAAAAGAATAAGTATTTTCAACCGGCATAATTTCTATTGCATTAAAATTCAATGTTTCAGAAATATATTTTAATTTTTCTTTAGCTGACTTATATGTACCTTCAGGAGTAAAAGTACCGATATGAAGCTCATATATTCTTAAAGCTTCGACAGGAGAGAGCATATTAACTTCATCTGCAAGTCGGCTAACTCTTCTGAAATTTCTTCCGTTCATCCATACATAATCATTCCATTTGTATATAGAATGATTATACAATACAGACCACTTAAAATACGAATCCTGATACATAGAACAAGGATCTTTAACGGGAATTGATTCTCCTTTTCTTTCAATAATATACCTGTATCTGTCACCGTTTTTAACAATCCCGTTTTCAATTTCCAACTGCCATATTCCCGGCTCTTTTTTATTCATATCGAAGGATTTAATAGGTTCACCTTTTGGTTTTACTTCCAAAGTAACTTTTGTCACATCATCAAAAGTAAGTAACTTAAATAATACATAACCGTTTTGTAAAAAATATGCACCAAAAAACTTACTGTGTATATTAAAAATACCCGAAGACTTATGTATAAAATTACTGTTTGAAAATTTTTTAACCATAATTTTAGTATTCAACATTATTTGATTTTTGTCTATAATTACACTATGTATATACTGAATGAATTAACATATATTAATAATACATCATTAGCATTAGGTTATTTTGACGGACTGCATCAAGGTCATAGAGTAGTATTGAAAACTGCACAAAATGCCGCAAAAAAGCTCGGGTGCAAATCTTGCGTGATAATATTTAAAAATCATCCGTCAGAAATATTAACAAACAACAAAATTGAACAAATTTTAACTCTTGATGAAAAATTAAATATGCTGAACTCTGAAGGTATAGACTATGTCATGTTAATGGATTTTAATGATTACCATAACATAAAAGCACAAGATTATATTGAAAATATACTTATAAAATATTTTTCTCCAAAAGCAATTACTACGGGATTTAACCACACTTTCGGATATAAGAGGGAAGGAAATTGCAAATTTCTTGAAAATAATCAAAAAAAATACGGTTATGAATACTATGCAATACCTCCATATGTAATTAATAACACAATTGTAAGCAGTTCTGCGATACGTAACAGATTGAAACTTGCTGATTTTTTCAGTTCTGATAAATTATTAGGCTATAAATACTTTATTCAAGGACAAGTTATTAAAGGAGAACAACTTGCTTCAAAACTGGGATTCCCAAGCGCAAATATAGAATACCCCGAATCTAAAGTCAAAGTTCCTCATGGTGTTTATTACACTAAAGTTATTGTAAATAATAAAGAATACAACGGTATATATAATTACGGAATTGTAAAAGGTTCAGACGGAAATGAAAAATTAAAATCAGAAGTTCATATACTGGATTTTAATGACGACATATACGGAGAAAATATAAAAATATCTTTTATTGCAAAAATAAGAAATCAATCTGAATTTCAAAATATTGATAAACTAAAAGAACAAATCAAGCGAGATGTAGCTTTTGTTCAAATTTATAAACATTTTGTTGATACAACAGTTACCTTACCTTGTAAAAAATTTTTGATGTAATATGATTGAGAAAAATCAAGGAGAAAATATGGCTAATATCTATGAAGGAATGCTTACCGTAAATAATGAAAAATTTTGTATAATTGTTGCAAGATTTAATGAATTTATAGGTTCAAAATTGTTATCAGGCGCAAAAGATGAACTTATCCGTCACGGGGTAAAAGATGAAAATATAGATATTATATGGGTGCCCGGAGCATTTGAAATACCGGTTATAGCAAAAAAAGCTGCAAAATCAGGAAAATATAATGCGATTATTACACTGGGTGCAGTAATAAAAGGTTCAACTTCACATTATGATTATGTATGTGCTGAAGTATCTAAAGGTGTTGCATCTGTTTCTCTTGAAACATCTATACCTGTTATTTTCGGTGTCTTAACATGTGACAATATAGAACAGGCAATTGAAAGAGCAGGAACAAAATCAGGCAACAAGGGTGCTGATGCGGCAAAATCAGCTATTGAAATGGCTAATTTAATAAGCAAAATCTAATTTTACTGCAATAAATTATATAAACAAAAATTTTATAATATAAAGATATGCACCATTTTGGATAAAATGGTGCATATCTTCTTTTTAGTAATCATAACATAAAAAAACGACCTGCTAAAATATGTAACATAAAAAAATATATGTATTTAATCCTTCCGAAAAAGACCTTGAAATAAGGTCTTTAACATTTATGCACCATTTTATCCAAAATGATGCATAAATGAAACCCACGGAGGATTAAATGGCAGATAAACCTAAAGTATCAATTCTTATACCAGTATATAACGGCGGTGAATACTTAAAAAAAACTATAGCATGCATACAAGCTCAAACATTAAAAGATTTTGAAGTAATCTGTGTAGAAGATACATCAACAGATGATTCAATGGAATTTTTACAAGAATGTGCAAAAAATGATTCAAGAATAAAAGTAATACACAGAGAGACGAAAGGCGGAACTGCCGTAAAAGGAATTGTATACGGAATACCATATTGCGTTGGCGAATATTTTTATTATATGTCACAAGATGATTTAATTGACCTTGATTTATTAGAAAAAATGTATAATAAAGCAAAAGAAACCGGTGCAGATGTAGTACTTTCCGATATGGAATGGTATTATGAAGATAATTTTAATCACGGAGGGTTATATGCTCCAAACGGCGATTATGAACAAGAAATGAGCGGTTTAGATGCATTCTTGTTATCATTAGATTGGCAAATACCCGGCTTTACACTGCAAAAGATGGATTATGCCAAACGTATAGGCTGGGATGATAAATACTATAATTCTTGTGAATATGCGACAAGAACCCATTTCTTCAATGCAAATAAAGTTGTAATATGCAAAACAAAGTGTTATTACAGACAAGATAATTTAAATGCTATTACTAAAATCAAAATAAAACCTTTTAAAATGGAGGTTATGTTTACGGATATCAGATTAATAGAATTTATGATTAATAATAAACTTGATAGACGTAAATATAAATCATATTACAAATGCCTTTTTAAACGAATATTAAAAGAATATAAAAGAGATTACTCATTTTTAAAATTCAACAGATTTACTAAAGAAGAATCAAAAGAAGTAAAACGTATATTAAATGAAGTCAAATATAAGCTTTTAAAACAGGCATTAAGATTAAAAGATATAAAATGGATAATAAGTTCCATAATGTTAAATTTCTCTTTCCTTAACCCTGATTTATTAAAAAATAAACTAAGATACTATTTATTAAAATTGCTAAAAGAGAGAAAATATCTAATAAAAAAAGTTAAAGGTTTTAGAAATTTCGTATTTAAATTAAACAATAAGCTTTTAGGAAAAGGTTATATAGATGCTAATGAATTATCATTATACGAAAAGATATTAACTACAAAAGATTTGGGTTGTAAAGTAGGCAGATGCACATATGTAGGAGATAATATAAGTGTTGGTTCGCCAGAAAGTGAAATCGGAAGCTTTTGTTCTTTAGCAGGAAATATAGCAATAGGTCCCGGAGACCATCCTTTAAACTATCTTTCAACATCAAGCTTCTTCTATGTTGAATCTTTGGGGTGGAACAAAGGATATCAGGAAGTGTATCTGACTCCCAATAAAATTGGCAACGATGTTTGGATAGGACACGGCGTTTTCATACGGGGGGGGGTAAATATAGGTGATGGAGCAGTTATTGCTGCCGGTGCGGTTGTCGTAAAAGATGTACCTCCTTATGCAGTAGTAGGCGGAGTGCCTGCAAAAATTATCAAATACAGATTCAATGAAGAAATGATTAAAGACTTATTGGAATTACAATGGTGGAATTTAGACGACGATACAATAAAAAAATTACCATTCAAGAATCCGCAGGAAACAATCAAGATTCTAAAAGAAATACGAAAAGAAGAGAAATGCCTAAATTAATAAAACACTTAAACGGGCATAGCGGTTGTATATTATCTTTATACAAAGATAACGATACGTTATATATAAGAAAACAGTCTCCTGATAAGAAATACAACTTAAGATTAAAAAAACAATGCATTAAACAAGAAAACTTTATTTCATCATCAAATATTGTTTCAGCACCAAAAGTATTAAATAAAGGTTACATTAATGATTTATTTTTCTTTGACATGGAGTATATAAATGCTAAAACTCTTGCTGAATATTCTTATAATATTCAAATAAACGAAATAACACATTTAATAAGACTGTTAATTGAAAACTTGCATAAACAGAATAATGAAAGTAACAAAATAGTACAACTAATATTTAATAAAAAAATAGAAGAATTAAAAAACAAAATAAATAAAAATAAAAATATTAAAATTGCTTTTAAAGAATTAGAAAATTATAACTGGGAAAACATAACAAAAACGCCCTGTCATGGTGATTTAACACTTGAAAATATACTTATAACGGAAGACAAAAAAATATATTTAATTGATTTTTTAGATTCATTTTATAATTCCTATTTGATAGACATTGCAAAATTATTACAAGATTTAGAACTAGGCTGGTCATTCAGATATGAAGAAGAAAATTCAACAAGGAATATCAGACTCTTTGCTGCAAAAAATGCTCTAAAAAGAGCTATTATGAGTATGGCAAATGACGATAAACGCACAGGGGGGGGGATTTTAAACGATATTTATCATATTTTACTATTAAATATGCTCAGAATATACCCTTATGTGCATGATACAAAAACAAAATCCTTTTTGGATAAATCAGTAATAAAGGTATTAAATTTAATAGAAAAGAGAGGATAAATAAACTATGAATACGTTAATAATTCCTTGCGCCGGTAAATCAAACAGATTCCCAAATATGAAACCAAAATGGTTATTAACACATCCTGATGGCAAATTAATGATAGAAAAAGCAATTTCAGGACTTAATATCGACATTTTTGACAGAATAATAATAACAATAGTAAAACCACATTGCGAGGATTATGAAGCTGATATAATTTTAAATCAGGTTTTCAATAACAACAAGAAAATAGAGTTATGTATACTTGATAATTTTACAAGTTCAGCATCAGAAACGATTCACTTAACCATAAAGAAAATGAACGTAATTGGAAGCCTAACCGTTAAAGATTCCGATAATATGGTAAAAGTGAATCTGTCAAAGAATATTACCAATACTATAACAGGACTTAATATACAAAAATATCCTTATATTACAAATATTCCAGGGAAAAGTTTTTTGATAGTAAATAAACAAAATATAATACAGGATATAATAGAGAAACAAGTCGTATCAAACATTATTTGTCTGGGGGTATATTCGTTTGAAAACACCAAAATTTTTGAGGAAGGATATGAAAATTTAATAAAATCAAATATAAAAGGGGAGATGTATATATCACACGTAATTTCTTATTTAATTTCAACAAATAAATATACATACGAATATATCGAGGCAAAAGACTACGAAGACTGGGGAACGTTAAAAGAATGGAATGAAGTTCAAAAAAAATTCAGAACTTATTTTGTAGATGTAGATGGAGTTTTATTAAGAAACAGAGGTAAATACGGAACAAAAAATTGGACTAATACAGTTGAACCCATAGAAGAAAATATAAATACAATAAAGAATTTACAAAAAGAAGGCGCACAAATTGTAATAACTACATCAAGAACAAAAGAATATAAAAAGGGATTATGTGCAATATTAAAAGAATACGGTATAAAACCATACGCAATATTAACAGGAATGAACCATTCATCAAGAGTTGTAATAAATGATTTTGCACCTACAAACCCGTATCCTTCAGGAATTGCAATAACAATACCAAGAAATTTTTCAATTAAAGATTATCTTATCTGAGGAGAATATATGTCTAAATTCATTGACAGAAGCATAAATTTAATTTCATGTATACTACCTTTAAAGTCATGGCGAAACGATTTTAGAAATTATGTTAAATCATTTTTTTACCCGACAATTCTGACAAGAACTGCTTGTCTTGGTAATTTTGCTTTTGAATATATAGATTTTAAAAATTATAAATTACATAATCATCAGAAAAATAGAATTGATTATGCCCTTTTAATCAATGAAGACAAAAAGAGAAAAATAAATTTAAAAGAAGTGTTAAAATATACTCCCAAAGAAAGCCTGCATTTAACAGGAATATACAAGTGCGAAGAAAAAGATATTTTTAAATATAACAATGTGAAAGCACTAATAATGGATTCATTTTCAGAACTAACTGATAAAATGTTTATTTCAAAGAATAAAAAAAGTTCATTTTGCACACATTTCAGAGATATTATACATTCAGAGCAATTTCAATATCTTTATGAATGTACAGGTTCAATAGAAGATGAAAATTTAGAAAAAAAATATAATATATTTTTTGATAAAATTAATAAAAAATATGGTACAATTCCTATAATATTTATAAATTTTCCAACAAAATTCGAAACACGAGAAGAATATCTGAAACGAAGTGAAAAGATAAAAGACGCAATAAGCGCAATTTCAGCACGGGGGGGGGTAATTCAAATATTGCCAAGGCTTGTTGAACGACATGAAACAGACACCGCAATATATCATTTTTCGAAAAAGACTTATTTTGAACTGGCAAAAGATATAGTAAAAATACTCAAAGAAAATAATATAAATGTAGATTTAAAAGAAAGAAACACCTATGATAAGTAACCCATTATTAAAAATAATAAGTTGGTTTATACCTTCAAAATTAATAAGAAGAAAAATCAGACTGAAATATTTTTCATCAAATAAATTAATAGTAATAAATTCCAAAGGAAAAGAATGCAACAAAAAGATAAAAGGTCTAAAAGTTATATTTTGCGGAGAAAATTCTACGGTTAAAATTCATCAACCTTGTAAATACAAAAACTGCACATTAACACTCGGAACAAATAATGAAATAGAAATTAAACCCACACAAATAGAAATAAATAATCTTAAAATGTTATATCCGATGCGAGAAGGCTCAAAATTATATATAGAAGAAAATCTTTCTTGTGTAGGAATGGATATATACATGCATGATGAACCTAATACAACGGTAAAAAATCGGAAAA
>CANQOM010000040.1 GCA_947625445.1 Candidatus Gastranaerophilales bacterium | reverse complement strand
GCTTGTCTTTGAGATTTAGTCATTAACATATACATATCCATATTACGGAAAGCTTCATCGTATGAATTAAGTTGATTCAAGTAACCACCTATTTGAGCCGCAACAGGAGCTGCCATAACTGCGGGGTTAAAGTCTTGATAATTATTACCTGTAGGTGCAAAACCTATACCATCAGCACTGCTAGTTGCTTCTAACCATCTTAAAGGTGATAACTTTTTATGTGTAACGTTTGCTTGCATCTTAAGTTGACCTTTACGTAATCCCATGTTTTTTTCCAAGTCATCTTTTGAGATAAAACCGTTGCTTACGAGTGTATCGGGAATAAAATTAAAGTCTTCCATGGTTACATTTCCTGTTGGAACAAAAAATTTATCAGTTTGCCCCGTAGCCGAGCTGAAATCTGCTGCAACTTTGCTTCCTCCATATACCATAACTTTATCGCTTACATCATCGAAACTTCCGTTTGTTAAATCAAGGTGACCTTTCATTTGTACACCGGATGAACTTCCGAATTTAGAATTTGCACCAAGATGAAGTGTACTGTCTTTATCTACATTAACAACACCTTCAATTGTTCCGTCATTATACAAAGTTGAACCGTTGTTAACATTTGTAGTTCCTTTAACAGTACCGCCTGAGTTATTATTAACGGTTGCGTTATTGTTTAAAGTTGCATTGTTTACAGTGCCACTATTATTAACGGTTGCACCTTTAATAGTAGATTTGTCAATATTTCCATTATTGTAATTATTTACGGTTAATTCACCACCGTTGTTTTTTTCTATATTACCTGTTATTTTTCCGTTGTTGTTTACTGTTGAATCAGAACCTTTAATACCGCTTATATTCCCTTTATTATTGACGGTTGCACCGTTACTTAATTCGGCAGTGCCTAAGCTTCCTTGGGTACTGTTATTTACAACACCACCTTCTGATTTTATACCTAGACTTAGTTTGCCTTCATTATTAACTGTAGAGTTGTTGTTTTCTACTTGTTTAAGTATTTGTCCGCTTGAACCGTTATTTAAAGTACTACCGTTTTCATTTTTAACAGTTCCTTCTATTTTATTGTTATTATTTAAAATGGCTCCGTTTTGATTCTTAAACTCGCCTTTTAAATTACCCTCCGATTTATTGTTAAATACCGCATTATCGTTTGTTACTTCTTTTTCAACTATACCTTTGTTTGTAAAATTACTACCTGTTGAGTTATTAACTTTATTTTTTATATTTCCTGAATTTTCAAAACTGCTATTGTTTGAGTTTGTAACTTCTCCCTGTATAGTTCCTCTGTTTTTAAAAGTTGAACCGTTTTTATTTTCTGCATTGTTGCTAAGTGTACCTTTAGCCCCATTAGCAAATGTTCCTCCGTTTTGGTTTATAACTTTATCCATAGTTCCGTCATTAGTTGCCAAACCGCCGTTGTTATTAAGTCCGCCTGTAAATGTTCCGTTGTTTAAAAATGTACCGCTACTTAACAATTCGCTATTGCTTGTATATGTACCGGAGTTATTAAAAACTCCTGAACTTGAAACATTACCCCCATTCGTATTTGTAAATGTACTGTCTTTATTAATAAAGAATAATCCTTCAGAGTCTATATTCCCACTGTTATTTGTTGTATCATCCGTAATAAAAATAGTACCGTCTTTAAGGTTTTTAAGTAATCCTTCATTTGTAAAACCGCCTGTAAAGAAGCCAGAGTTAGAAAAATTACCTTTATTTGTTAAACTTGCGTTGTCTGAAGTATTATAAAAGTTTTCTTTATTAATTAATGAACCGCCCTGTTCAACTGTTATACTTCCTTCATTTGTAAAATTTCCTTTACTGTTTTCTATTTTATCGTTTTCTCCAACATGTACCGTTCCTTTGTTTGTAAACTTACCGCCACCTGAGTTTGTTAAAGAGCCTGTAAATTTACCATTCTTGCTAGTGCCATTGTTTGTATCAAACGATAAACTGCCTGTATTACTATTTTTTATTGAACCATGTGCATCTCCGCTTGTTTTAAGTTCATGTGATTGAGTACCTTTGTTTTCTATATTGTAAACTGAATTACCGCTTGAGTCTGTAGTATGCTCAACTATAAAATCTTCATCTTTTTCAGCACATACCGCTATTTGACAAGTTATATACATTAATAACACTGCTATTAAAACTTTTTTATTCCTCATATTTTGCTCCTTTTATTTACCATCATGATTGAATTTTTATATTAATCTACTACAACTATTTTTTCTAATTACGTGATTATTATAATATCATATATGGTAACATTGCAACTATTTTTTAATAAATATTGTATAAATTTTATCTTTTTGTATAATATTATATGATATATAATGTTGCCAAGGAGTAGATATATGGCAACGTTAAGCAAATTAGTAGGAAAACGGATTAAACAAATCCGAGAGTCAAAAAATATTAAACAAAATAAACTTGCAGAATTAATTAATGTTGAGCCTACAAATATGAGTAAAATTGAAAAAGGTGTGCATTTACCAAAAGAAGAGACCATTAATAAATTAACAAATGCCTTAGGATGCAGTGTTAAAGATTTATTTGATTTTGAACATTTAAAATCCCGTGAAGAATTATTAGCCTGCATTAATGAAATCTTAAATAATTCTAAGACTGAAGAATTAGAGTTTTTCTTTAGAATTATGCGTGCGTATAAAGAACTGAAATAATTAAAATATTATTTATTAATATTAAATATTTATAAAATAAAAAAAGCTCCACCTTTGGCGAAGCTTTTTTTATTAGCGAGAGACGAGGCTCGTGTCTTTGATTTTGCTCCATTTCGGCAGAGTAGTTTGTTTCACTTCGTTGTCACAAACATTCTGCCTCAACGCTTCAAGCTCGCTCACTTCGTTCGACTCCGCTTTACGCAAAATCCGCAACTCGCTTTAATTATAGCTCAAACCACTATCTCAAATAATAAAATAGACTCACCTAAAGGTAAGTCTATTTTATTAGCGAGAGACGAGGCTCGAACTCGCGACATCTTCCTTGGCAAGGAAGCATTCTACCACTGAATTACTCTCGCACTTTTTATGTGTTTTATTATACATGTACAAAAAAAATTTTCAAGTGAATGTATAAATTTATTCTCCACTTCCTTGTTTCATATCTTTTAGTCTGTTGTATATGCTTTTTTGTTCAACTGTAGTCACGTTGCCATATTCATCAACATATTCTGTATTTTCCGGTCCTCTTTTTGATAATTCCGAGAAATAACTTATAGCTCCATCAAACCATTTTGCTTGATATGCTACATATATTAATATTAAAGCAACAATTATTTTTACAAAAGTTTTCATTATATTATCCTCTTTTGTAGAATTATATTATTTTTTTTCAGGTTTAGTCAAATCTTTATTTTTTATTAAAAATGGTTTAACAAAGTTAAATGTACCATAAATTGAAATTAATGCACCTAATATGGTGGTTATTTTATTTATTGATTTATTTTTGATTAATGAACCAATAAGAGTTAAAGAACTGCCCGTTGTAAAACATAAATATCCTTTGAAAATAGAACGTGGTGCTTCTACCATATCATTTATATCTTTTTTATTTACAACTTTTTCACTAAAGATATCAAGAATATCTTTTTTACTTTCTTTATTTGTCAAAGATATTTTTTCAGCTTTTAGCGGTGTTGATATATTTGTCCTTATATCATTATAATTATTTATTACGTTCATTTTACCCTCTATTTTTATAAAATACGTAAAAAAAATTTTTGTTATCTTTATTTGATTATTTTATAATAAAATATATAAAAAGGATAAATGTTGTGAAAATTATTGAAAAAGAATTAAATTATTTAAATGAATATATGATAAATAGTCTGGTTGATAATAATAACCAGATATCTGATGATATTAGTGATTATTTAAGTTCTAAATCCAAAAGATTAAGACCTGCTTTTGTATTTTTATTTTCAAAAGCTTTGGGTATTGAAATTGATGAAAGAATATATTCTCTTGCTTGTGCAGTGGAATTAGTTCATAATTCTACACTTGTTCATGATGATATTATTGATAATGCTGATACAAGAAGAGGGAAAGTTTCATTGAACTTTAAATTGGGAAACAGTTTAAGTGTTCTTGCCGGTGATATTTTACTTGCAGTTGCTTTAAAACATCTTGTTAATTGTAAAAATCTTGATACTGTTAAAATTTTTTCAGACGCCCTTTATCAAATGTGTAAGGGAGAAATTAATCAAAATTTTGCAATAGGCACACTCCCCACTATGGATGAATACATTAAAAAATCAGAGAAGAAAACGGCGGAACTTTATAAGGCACCTTTATATTCACTTTGTTACATTGCAGGTATTAAAGAAAAAGAAGAAGTTTTGTCTTTTGCATATAATTTTGGCATAGCTTTTCAAATAAAAGATGATTTATTGAATGTTATGGAAACTGATAATACAAAACCGATTATGTCTGATATTCATAACGGAATTTATACCGCACCTGTTTTATATTTGAATGAAGATATAAAAAATGTTGCGGAACTTAATGAAGATGAAATTATTAAACATATTCAGGAAAATAAAAAATACATAAATAAGACAGTGGAATTAATTGACTGGTATGTAAATAAAGCCATTTCGGCTATTAGTTTTGTTCCTGACAATGAGTATAAGAATAAAATTATTGAATTAACTAAAAATTTATCAATAATTTAATCTTTCTAATGTTGATAATCTAAATGTTAATATGGCTTTACCAATAAACCTATCTTCGGATAAAGTTCCCCAATATCTTCCATCATAAGAATTTCCTCTGTTATCTCCTAACATCATATAATGGTTTTCTGGGATTATAAATGGACCACAATACATTTCTTCTTTGCAAATAGGGTAATCTAAAGGATTTTTTATGTAATCTTCTTTAAGTGGTGTGTCATTTATATAAACTGTATATTTACCTTGTTCATTACTCTTTATTTCAAATTTTTCACCTGGTAAACCAATAACTCTTTTTATATATGCTACATCTTTACATGCAAATCCTGTTAATCTTTCAAAAACTTTTAACGGGGTATTTTCAAGTTTTGTTGAATATGGATAAAATATCATTATATCTCCACGTTTAGGTTTTGTATAAAATCGTGATAATCTTTCTACAAAAACTCTATCTCCTTCTTTTAATGTTGGTTTCATTGAAGCTGAGGGAATATATCTTATGTCTAAAAAGAAAAATCTTATTATAATTAGTGCAATTATTACAAAAACTATTGTTTCTATAAAGTCCCACAAACAATTTAGACGTTTTATATAAAATTCTTTAGAAGTCTCATTTTTTTTCTTTATAATTAAAAGTGATTCTAATGTTGATAAAATCCATTCTTTTATTGATAAATTATGCTCTAATGTTTTTTTTTCTTCTTTAGAAAAAAATTTCTTTTTTAATTCATCCAAAAATATTTTCCAAATTTCTTTTTTCTCTTCTTTTGCTACTTTGGGGAAAATTAAATCTCTTATCGGTTTAGACATATATGATCCTCTACAGTTATTTTATTTTTATTATTTAATAAAACCATATATTTTTCAATATACTAAATTATTAATTATATTATAAAAGGGCAACGGGTAAGTAACGTTACAAAAAGCCATATAGAAGGTTTAAAACTTAACTCAAATATAATTTGTATTTTGGTTCAAATCTTTTTCAGATAAAGTCGATAACATAGAAAAAATAGAGATGGAGAATGATGCTAGATCTTGTAATTTTCTTTTAAAAATTGCAATAACAGTTCAAGTGCTTTATTAGAAAAGGCATATTTCATTAATCTTCTGTTTAAATATTGTGAAACCATATATTTATAACTTTTCTGACAGTCTTTGTTTCCGATGCCTATATATACTAGTCCGACGGGTTTTTCACTACTGCCTCCCAACGGACCTGCTATTCCTGTTGTTGATATTGCTATATCACAATCATATTTTTTTAACATCCCTTGAACCATTTCAAGTGCAACTTCACTGCTTACTACCCCTTTTTCTTCTATTAATGAATGATTAATATCTAAAAGTTCTTCTTTTGCTTCATTTGCATATGTTATAAAATTTTTGTATATATAACTGCTTGAACCTGAAATATCTGTCAATCTTGAACTTAATAAACCGCCCGTACAGGATTCTGAAATCATAATTTTTAGGTTATTTTTTATTAATATTTTTGCAACCTCTTTTTCTTTTGACATTAGAATTATGTCAATCAAATTTTTTGTTAAAAAAGAGGTATTTGACAATAAGTTTTTTATTCTCATATTTATTAATATACCGGCATATCTATAGGTTTCAATAATTGAACTTGAATTATTTCACCTTGATTCATATTGATATCCGGACCTTTTCTAAAAATATTAACTACAGAATCACCAAGGAAATAAACTCCGGCGACAGGGGCTGATACAACTGCGGTTAAAGGTGCCATTATATATTTAGGAGTTCCGTTTAATACGTCTGAACCTTTATCCCAAGCCCAACTTGTTGATTTTGTTACTATGTCTTTTGTTTTCTTTGCAGTATTTTCCATAGCCGTTCCATAGTTAGTTTTTGTGCTTAAAGCTCCATCATATGTCAGATTTTTGTTATTGCATAATCCTGCATAAAATGATACTTGTTTTCCTGTTGAACTAACTATATGGTCAAGATATAAACGAACTAATCCGCCTTTATATAACATTTTAGGTGTTTGTACATCTTCTATTGAACCTCTGACAACACTTCCTTCCGGAATAACAACAATATTATCAACTTTTACATTGTCTACCACCATTAAATCAAAGCTATCTCCTAATTCTCTGGCAGACGAGTTTATAGGGTCAAGTAATTTAAGGGTAATTATTGTTCCTACAGGAACTCTCTTTGTTTTTATATTCGCATTTATTTGTTTATTGATTTCTGCAAATGTTTCTGTACTTGCTAAAATACATGTTGTTAAGATTAATATTAAAATAGAAAATAGTTTTTTCATATTTATTCCTCTAATTTAAGTCTGCAATTGAAATTTTACCAAATTTTGCTGATAAGTCATCAATGTGATGAATAATGTACATAAATGGTTCAGCGTCTTTATCATCTAAATCAATTAAAGCTCCCCAATCTGTTCTTCCGTGGTGAGCAGCTATCATTTTGGCTATATCTTTAAAACCGTTATTCATACATATTGAAAATCCCCATTGAGAATGAGTTCTCCAATCTTTGCGAAAATCTTCGTCGTATTCTATAAGTCCGGTTTCTTTATCTACTTTATATTCAAATATTTTCCCGAAATCATGTAATACACATGCTGCTATTACTTTATCTTCATCAAGTTTATCATTACATTTTTGTAATACATTTTTAGCTATATCTATACACTCATATGTATGCTGAATAAGTCCGCCTATATAATTGTGATGCATAAGTTTTGCTGCAGGCATGAGTTTAAATGATTCTTCATATTCATAAAGCAGAGATATTATAAATTCTGAAAGTTTTTTATCTTTAAAATTATTAACTTCAGTGACTATTTTATTAAATAGTTCATCTCTTTGTTCTTCATCAAGCCCCAGTTTTGCTTCTTGTAATAATTCAAGTTCGGAAACAAGACAATTATTATATTTTTCGTTATATGTTCCTGATATTATTTTTATTCTGTTTCCGGTCCTGAATATTTTCGGGTCTGTTCTATTTAAAGTTTCTTCCCATAAGATACAATTTAAAACTCCGTCTGTTTTTATATTTTTTACTTGAAGTTTACCCATTTTGGAGCCTGCTTTTGTGTCTCCAATTGCAAAAGTAATAATTTCATAGTCAGCATTTAAATCCGGCATATTTTATTTCCCTACTTATTATTCTCGGACGTTATAATTATACAACAAAATTTATCTTGCTTTAGTATTTATTTGTATAAAATGTTTTAAATATATTTTCGTCAATAATTTTGAAAAAATCCGTCGTATTTTTAAATCGAAAAATTCTATAATATTTCCGTCTGAGCATACAATAGAAAGTGAATTATTTGTTTTTTTGACTATTGTCCCTGCTTCAAAATCTGATTTTTCACCTGTTATTTTATGTGCTTCAAAAGTAAAAAATTCATCTTTATAACAAATATTACACTGCATCCAAGGATTTAATGCTCTTATCCTTCTGTCTATACTTTGGGAATCTTCTTTTGTAAAATCGAGAATTGATTCTTTTAAAGTTATCTGTTTATAATAAGAAGCTTGATTTTCATCTTGAATTTGGGCGTTATTTATTTTTTCATTTAAATTGTCCAATAAATTTGAGATATTATTACATACTGTATTTGTACATTTGTATTTTAAACTCTTTCCGGTTTCTTGAGGGGATATACTTATTTCAAATTGTTCCAAGATTTTTCCTTTGTCTAAATCTTCATTAACCAAGTGGAAAGTAACTCCTGATTGTTTTTCAGAATTTATAATTGTACTAAAATATGGGTTAGGACCTCTATATTTTGGTAAAAGTGATGGATGAACATTTATAGTTGCGATATTTGGTGTTTCAATTGTTTCTTTTGAAAATTTTTCGCTCCATGAACCTATTATTATTACATCTGTATTGAGCTTTTTAAGTTTCTTTCTGAATTTTTCGCAATTAACACTTTTTGCTAGAATGTCATATAAATATAAAGTTTTAACAAGTCGGTAATCATTTGACGGAAATAATTTATCTTTAATTAATCTTTTAAAAGGTGAATAAATAACATTGTCAATTCTAAATACGCCGACAATATCGTGTTTAGATTCATTTAACCCTAAGCATAAAGCTTCGAGCATTCCGCCATATCCTACTATTACTATTCTCATATTTTCAATAATATTCAATTTTATTTATTTTGTAAATCTATAAATATATTTAAGTTTGAATTATACTTAGAGTATGAATTTTTATTATAACGAAACAGAAAAACTAAAAAATAAGGATAATTTCAGACAAATTCGCAACATTGATTATAAAACAGGTAAGTATATTGTTGCGGATTCAAAAAAAATGATTAATTTTTCATCTAATGATTATCTTAATATCAGTACGGATAAACAATTAAAAGTTGAATTTATCGAAAAATATAAAGATAGTAATGAATTTATATTTTCTTCAGCTTCGTCAAGATTATTAACTGGTACTTCTAATATATATAAAAGATTAGAAAATAATATTGCAAAAATGTTCAAAAAAGAAGCTTGTCTGTTGTTCAATACAGGATATCAGTGTAATCTGGGTGTGGTTTCTTCATTAGTTAATCGTGATGATGTTATATTTTCCGACAAATTGAATCATGCCAGTATTATTGATGGAATGAGACTTAGCGGGTGTGATTTTTACAGATACAGACATTTTGATTATGAAAATTTAAAAGAACTTTTAGATAAATACAGAAACAAATATAAGAAGGCTATAATTATTTCTGAATCTGTATTTAGTATGGATGGTGATATCGCTGATATTAAAAAATTGATTGAATTAAAAAAAGAATATAATACTTATTTAATGATAGATGAAGCACATGCATACGGAATTTATGGTGATAATTTAGCAGGGGTTTGTGATAAAGACAATCTAAGAGATGAAATTGATATAATAACCGCAACTTTAGGTAAATCATTTGGTTCTATGGGAGCTTTTTGTGTCGCAGATAAATCTGTAATTGATTATTTAATAAATAAGGCAAATTCATTTATTTTTTCAACTGCAATTCCTTCTATTAATGTCTTATGGTCAAATTTTATTATTGAAGAAAAGTTTGATTATGTTAAAGAAAAATCTTGTAAATTGAGTAAACTTATTAAGGAAGCAGGGGAATATATAAAAAATGTTAATACTACACAGATAATACCTGTGATAATTGGTGAAAATTTAAAAACAATAAAAATAGCTGAGAATCTTCAATCTATGGGTTATTATGTATTACCGGTAAGACCTCCGACTGTTCCTGTTAATACTTCAAGGTTAAGACTTTCATTAACGTCAGATATTAATTTTCAAGAATTTAAGTCAATTATTGATTATGTTAAAGAGGTTATATAATGAAATATAAATGGTTAAATAAGCGAAATAATAAAAAATTAATAGTCTTTTTTAACGGTTGGGGAATGGATGAAAAAATTGTTAATAACCTTGAATACTCAAATTTTGATGTTTTAATGTTTTATAATTATACTGATTTTGCTATTGAAAAGTTTAATTTTTCTTATTATGAAACAAAAATATTAATTGCATGGTCTTTGGGAGTGTTTGTTTGTAATCTGTTTTATGAAAAATTTAAAGATTTTGACAACTTTATAGCTATAAACGGAACTCAAAAACCTATTGACGATGATTATGGAATTCCAAAGAAAATCTATGATTTAACGGTAGATAATTTTAATGAATTATCAAGTTTAAAATTTATGAAAAAAATATCATCAAATGTAGATATAAAAGAATATTGTTCACGTTCAACAGATGAATTAAAAGCTGAATTAATTTCAATAAGAGATTTAAAAACAGATAATTTGTTTAAATTTAATAAAGCATATGTATCTTTAAAGGATAGAATAATTCCTGCTCAAAATCAATTAAATTATTGGAAAAAAGAAGGTGTGGATGTTATTAAACTTGAGAATATGCATTATATTTTTCATGAATTTTCATCTTGGAGTGATTTTTTATGATTAATAAGTCACTTGTTAAAAAAAGATTTTCAAAGAGCTTTTCTACGTACGATAAAAATGCTTTAATCCAGAAAGAAATGGCTAAAAAATTAATAGATTTGACACTTAAAGAAAAAAAAGATTTTAATAAAATTCTGGAAATCGGTTCTGCTACCGGAATCTTAACAAAAGAGATAAAAATGTCTTTTGCGTATAAGAAGTTATATATTAATGATATTGCCTCAGAATCTAAATTTTATGTTGATAAAATTGAACCTGAAAATACTTTTATTGAAGGCGATATAGAAGAAGTAATTTTTAATGAAAAATTTGATTTGATTATAGCCAATGCAAGTTTGCAATGGTGTAATGATATTATCGGAACTTTAAATAAACTTAAAAATTTGTTAACGAATAATGGAATACTTGCGGTTTCAATGTTTGGAGATAGAAATTTAAATGAAGTAAAAAGTATTTTTAATATAGTAAATAATTATAAGACTGAAGATATAAAAAAATTTGTTTTTTTTAATAATTCTCAAATATTTGAAGAAGAGATTATAAAATATAAGTTTGAAACATTTATTGATATACTAAAACATATGAAATTAACCGGAATAAATGCAATAAAAGAGATAAAATTAACAAAAAATAGTTTAAAAGAATATGAAAAAGAATATATAACAAGGTATAGTTGTCCAATTTTAACTTATAATCCAGTGTATTTTATAGTGAAGAATTTTTAAATAAAAGCGTTAATCATATTTTCATTCCAAACTAGTGCTTATGTTATTCCTAACTAGTCTTTTTTTCGTTCCGAACTTGTTTCGAAATCTCACAATCACAAATGATAACAAATAAAAAAATTGATAAACATAATAGAGAATCAAAAATCCTATAAAGACACTAATCACAAGTAAAAACATTGACTTTTGAAGAAGAGATTATTACAATGAAAAAGTAAAAATAAATAACTCATATTTTTGAAAAAATAGAAGATATACTATATGATATAGGAGCTATATGGAAGGAAACAATCGGTAACAAAATTTCACAATATACTAAAGTTTTAGGAATAA
>CANQOM010000039.1 GCA_947625445.1 Candidatus Gastranaerophilales bacterium | reverse complement strand
TACACTCCAACAGATAAACTAAAGCTTGTAAAAAAAATCATGCCTTTAATTGAGGAAATTCCAAATAATATCATTCAAAATGAATATATAAGGTTAATATCAGACAGAATTGATTTAGATGAAGGGGCTTTGATTAGGGAGGTTAACAAAAGCAAGATGTTACAAACTGCTATTAACAAAGAGATTTCGCCAATTGTAACAAAAACTTCAAATATTAGTGAAAAAGCACAAAAAAATTTATTATCGATGTTTTTAACAGTCGGATATCAGAATAATGCAACTTTTTTAACGGAAATTATAAAAAATGTTAAATTTACAGATAAAAACTTAATTAAAATTAAAGAAACAATTGACAAATTATCATTTCAGGTAAATAATAATGTGGAAAAATTAATACAATCCCTGTATACACAATTTGCTGAGGATAATGAGTTAAAAGAAATAATAACAGATTTAATATATATAGCTGATAGCTTTAAAAACTTATCAGATAAAGATTTTAAAGCTGCTGCACAGGAGAATAAAGCAAGAATTCAAAAATATCAATCAGATTGTGAGAGAAAAGAATTAATCTCAAAGTACAAAAACTTAAATGATGATGACGTTGAATCAATGCAATTTCAGATGCAGCTTAGGGAAAAAATACGACATAAACAAACAATTGGAGAATAAATTCAATGAGCAAAAAGAAACTTTCAGATTTATCAGTAGTAAGCATGATGGATGAAGACGAAACAATGGAAAATGAAACGAATGATTCTGCCGGAATAATTTTAATGACAGAACCCGAATCTATTAGCCGAGACGGTATGGATGTTATTATAAATTCAGAAAGAAATAAAATCATTGATACAATGGAAAATGAAGACTTATTCTCATCCGATTTAACAGAAGAAGATGACGAAGAAGATGTATCTATGACTGATGTACTTCTTCCAAAAGGTGTATCTTTTGATGATCCGGTAAGAATGTACTTAAGAGAAATCGGACGTATAAAATTATTAACCGCTGAACAAGAAATTGACCTTGCCAAAAAGATAATACAAGGCGGAAATGCAGGTATCATTGCTAAAAGAAGATTAGTCCAAGCAAACTTAAGATTAGTTGTTAGTATTGCAAAAAAATATGTAGGAAGAGGAATGTTATTCCTGGACTTAATTCAAGAAGGAAATTTAGGTTTAATAAGAGCTGCTGAAAAATTTGACCACGAAAGAGGCTATAAATTCTCTACATATGCAACTTGGTGGATTCGTCAAGCAATAACAAGAGCTATTGCCGATCAGGCAAGAACAATCAGAATCCCTGTTCATATGGTTGAAACAATTAATAAACTTAAAAAAGTAACAAGAAAATTATCACAAGAACTATCAAGAAAACCCACGGAAGAAGAATTAGCAGTTGAAATGAATATTTCTGTTCCAAAACTGAGGGAAATAATCAAAGTGGCACAAGAACCTTTATCCCTAGAAACTCCTATCGGGAAAGAAGAAGATTCAAGACTAGGTGATTTCATAGAAGATAAAGACGCTGATGCTCCCGTTAAGACTGTTGCTCAAGAATTATTGAGAGAAGATTTAGCGGAAGTATTAAGCGGTTTATCTCCAAGAGAAAGAGATGTCCTTCGCTTAAGATTCGGTATGGATGACGGAAGACAAAGAACTCTTGAAGAAGTTGGTCAATTATTCGGTGTAACAAGAGAACGTATCAGACAAATTGAAGCAAAAGCACTAAGAAAATTAAGACACCCGAACAGAAGTAAACGTTTAAAAGAATATATTGAAGTTTAAAAAAGCGCCTAAAGGCGCTTTTTTATTAATCATAAAGCATTTGAGATAATAGACATAATTGAAGTTTCGAGATTTAGATATAATTTTTCCACAAATATGTTTGGAAAATAGTCATAATGTTGTCTGAATATATTATGAAAATAACTTATTAAATAAACCAATTGATGTATAAAACTTATACCCAAATTAACTAACAAATTATTATTTGTATTTTTTATTTCCTTCAAATAAGTTATAGCTTCATCAAATTTCCCAAATTTACAAAATATATAAGTTTTAATGATATTATTTATCAAATTATTATTATTTAATATAGCTTTATTTATATATTCAAGTGCGTTCTTACAGTCATTTTTTTTAATATATATATATGCAAGTAATATAAATAATCCTTCATTCTCATAACCTAATTTTTCTGCTTTTTTAGACCATAAAAATGCCTTATTATATTTTGCTTCATAATAATAAAACAAACTTTTAAAAAAACAAAATTCAGAACATTTATTATCCAATGATATTGCCATATTAATGTACTTCATAGCCATTTTTTTATCTTTTTTTGCGAAATAATAAGTTAATGAAAAAGCCGAAAATAAGCCCTTATCCTTACAACCTAATTCTTCTGATTTTTTTAACCACATATGTGCTTTATTAACTTGTCTGAAAAATAAAAAAATCAATCCTTTGTTAAGATAATTATAAGAATTTTTATTATCCATTAATAGTGCCTTATCAGCATACTTAAGAGCCATTTTTTTATCTTTCTTGTGTATAACATAAAGCTCCATAAGATAATTTAATAAGTTCACATTATTATAACCTAATTTTTCCGCTTTCTTAAACCATACAAATGCTTTATCGAATTGATTTAAATCAAGATAAATACATCCTTTAAAATAATAATTATAAGAATCTGTACTATCTTTTAATAATGCCATATTAATGTATTTCATAGCCATTTTATTATCTTTCTTATATACAGAATAAATGTATGAAAGCTCAGAATAAAAGAATGCTTCTTTATATCCTAATTTTTCTGCTTTTTTATACCATATAAATGCATCCTGATATTGGTTTAAATCATAATAAATCCATCCTTTATAATAATAATTATAAGAATTTGTAATATCAATTAATAAAACTTTATTTACATATTTAAGTGCATTTTCAATATCATTGTTATTTTTATACATACTAGCCATCTTAATAAGCATACCGTATGTTTTGTATCCTAATAACTCAGCCTTTTTTAAATAATAAAGTGATTTATTATATTCTTTTAGCATATAACAATTAGCACCTAGAATAAAATAATTATATCCGCTCTTTTTATTACAAAATAACGCTTTAGTAACATAATTAAATGAGTTTTTATAATCTTCTAAGTTTGCAGCATATATGTGTGAAATAAACTGAAATAAATCATTTTTTTTACAACCTAATTTTTCTGCTTGTCTTAAATAAAATATAGCATCATTATATTTTGCAGAATTATAAGAATCCCATCCTCGGTTATAATATAAATGACTATAATCAGAAAATTTTACAATTTTTTTGTTATTATTAGTCGTCAATTCTAATCCCCATAAAAGAAGCTAAAATGTAAATATATTTCTTTAATTCCCTTTTTTGTTAAATAATAAACTAAAATAATTTATTTATTTAAAAATTTTAATTATATAATAATTAGGATATTAAAAATTCTATACCTATTTTGGCATATTTGTAAAATAAAAAACCCAGCAAAAGAAGGAGCAAATATGACAGTAGTAGAACCAATCAGAAAATTATCGGATTTAAGAAAAGTTGAAAATATTTTAAAAAAACAGGGTTTAAGAAATTTATTGTTATTTACGGTTGGAACTAATTGCGGTTTAAGAATTTCAGATATTTTAGCCTTAAATATAAATGACGTAAAAAACAAAACACATATACAATTAACAGAAAAAAAAACAGGAAAATATAAAAAATTTCCGATTAATTCAAAATTAAAACCAATGTTTGAAGAATACACAAAAAATCGAAAACCGGAAGAACCATTATTTAAAAGCATTTTTAATAATAGATTAGAAAGGGTAGCAGCATATTACATTATTAAAAATGCCTGTAAAGCTGCAGGTTTAAATGAAAAAATAGGAACCCACACTATGCGTAAAACATTTGGATATCATCATTATAAAAAATTTAAAGATGTTGCAATGTTGCAAAAGATTTTTAATCATTCAACCCCTCAGATTACTCTTCAATATATAGGCATAGAACAAGACAAAATAGAAAAAAGTTATAAAAATTTTATTCTATGATTTATCAGTCAATAGAAATTAAATTATAATCTCTGTTACCAAGCCCCAATTTAAAAGCAGCCTCTACAGTATGTATACCGTGACGTGAATCCATTCTCTCTATCAAATCAGCTTTGCCCGGGTCAGTTGAATTAATAACCGCATCATAACATGCCTGGTCAATCGCAACAGGGTCTTTTGAAGCAAATATACCTAAGTCTGCCATTTTAGGTTCTTCGGGATGAGAATCACAATCACAGTCAACAGAAAGCCTATTAGCGACATTTATATAAACCATGTTTTCCTTGCCCATATATGTAATAACCGATTCACAAGCATCTGCCATAGATTCAAGAAAAAAGTCCTGTTCCGGCAAATTATCAAATAATATAGAGGCATCAGTTGTAACTCCTGCGGTATGAATATTGGTTTTCCCTTTTGTTGAAGCTATTCCTATACTTATATTCTTTAAAGCCCCACCAAAACCTGCCATCATATGACCCTTAAAATGTGATAAAACCAAAAGAGATGAATAATTTTCAATATTTTTCCCCACAATATTAGTTTTTAAATGGAAACCATTTCTTACGGGGAGTTCAATATCTTCATATTCATCCATAATATCACAAGGTGCAATATCCTTAAAACCATGGTCTTTCATAACCTTCCAATGTTCTTTAGGGTCCATACGTTTACCTTCGTATGCAGTACAACATTCAACAATAGTACCGTTTATTTTATGAACTAAATCTTTTATTAATGCAGGTTTCAAAAAATTATGCCCACCGGGTTCTCCGGTTGATAATTTTACTCCTACCTTTTCTTTTAAACTGCAATTTAATGCTTCATATATTTTTATAAGACTTTCAGGTGTAATTTCTTTAGTAAAATAAACTGTAGATTTTATCATATTTTAGCTCCAATTTCATTTTATAATATCATACCCTATGATAGTTACTATCAGGCAAGAATTTTTTCGGGTATTTAATCTAATCTAGTTTTGCAACTTTTCGCATGCTATCTTGAAATTGCTTTGCTATGCTTCGTTTTGTAAGACCTTTAAGCGCCAAGTAAAAATTTACTCGGACAAACTAACAAAAAAAATTTTTATAAGTTTTAGAATAAAAAAAGAAAGCAGTTAAGAATGAACAAAATTAATGCTATTAAATCTTTTAAAGGATATGTCCCTGTAAAATACTATGCCAAGAGTGAAACTGATGGAAAATATCACAGAATTTGTGATGAAGCAAATTTAAGAAAATGCCACGGATATTTAATAAGGAATTTGAACGGAACCTTAAAAAATAAGAATGAAGAACTAATAGAATTTTATAAAAAACATGATTCAGACTACAGAAATTCAACAGATAAAAAAGGTCAATCGGTTTACGATATAAAAAATGCAATAGTTCATTTATTTACAGGCAGAGATTACGACAGTGTAAAGCAATTAGCAAAACCTATCGGAATCGCAAAAAGTGAAGCAATAGAGAGAACAGGAAGTTCTAAATCATTTGAATCAGGACTTGAAGCTGAAAATTACTTTAAAAATGTAAAAATGTATATAAAGAATTTTGCAACCAGACTTCATAATGAAAAAGGTGAAGCAGAAGAATTAAAATTATATTTTATTCCCCAATATTCAAAAAAAGAACATAAATTAAAAGGGTTTGAGTTTAAAAGTGCCAGATTCGTAAAAGCGAATGAATAATTATACTTAATTTTAATATGATAATTGTATAATTTTAATATAAATTATAATATAATTTAAATTGTCCGAGTAAATTTTTATTATAAGCTGAAAGTGTTAAAAAGCAGCGCACCACAACAAAGTGAGGATGGCTGAAGTTGTAAGCGTTAGACGGGTAAAAATTTACGAGTGGCGTTTTTAAAAGGTTACATACGAGCAAGCGAAAATGAGTTTTGCAAGTTTGTATGCTAATAAAGTGGAGTCTTAGCTACTTTACAGTTGCGACACCGGATTAAATAATATACATTTATGGAGAAAACTAATATGCCAAAAAATAAATTTTTTACATTATTGCTTATAACAATTATATCCGTATCCTGCATTTTATTTTGCGGATTTGATTTTTTAAAAAATAAATCAATAAAAACAAAAGAAGAGACAGTATATTCAAAACAAATTAAAGAATATAATCCTTGGTGTATAACATTTCAACTTGTATGGAATGAAGTATTGGACTATTTAGGTAAAGATAAAATAGAATTTATCGGGGGTAATCCGCCACTAGCTGATGAATTAAATAAAAAATTATATACTAAAGATGATATTTCACCTGATTCTTACTATATTACTTATGGCGAAATATCTCAAAAGTTAAAAAAAGAAATTGAAAAAAGTATTTCTGAAAAATTTAACGAAAAAAGCGATATTTTAAATCAAATTAATTGGAATATTAAAAACGGATATTTATTTTATTCGATGTTAAAAAAAAATTTTAATTTTCCTGAAAAATTTGATGTTTTAAAAAAAGATGCTTTTGAAAACAAAGGGATGGTAAAATACTTTGGGAAAGACGAATCAACAAAAAATTCAAAAATAAAAGAAAATATAAAAGTACTTTTCTACAATAATGAAAATGAATATGCTATTAGCCTTAAAACAAAAGAGAAAGAAGATGTAATACTTTTAAGAACTCAAAAAAATGACTCTTTTGAAAACTTATATTCATATATTGAAAAAAACAGAAAATTTGATACATTTTCAAAACTCGATACTTTAAAAGTACCTTTTATAAAAGTAGATAAAGTATTTTCATATAATCAACTATGCAATAAAAGAATAAAAGGAACAAATTTTTTAATTACTCAAGCAATTCAAACAATAAAATTTAACATGGACAATAAAGGAGGAACACTAAAAAGTGAAGCTGCAATAGCAATGATGAAAACTGCTCTTGCACCAAATCCGGAAAAACCACGACATTTTAATTTTGATAAAAGGTTTGTATTATTCTTGAAAGAAAGTTCAAAAGATAAACCATATTTTGCAATGAAAGTTTATGATGATACGTTTTTGGTAAAATAATGGCAAAAAAAATAATAATACTAATATTTATATTTATGTTATTACCATTAGATGCTATATCTAGTGGATATGATGTTTCAGTTCCTGTTAACGGAGATTCCATAGCAAGCGATTCTTTACAAATATCTGTAATAAATGATATTTATTCAAAATTATCTAAACAATTCCCTTACTGTTTTGATTTTTCAATATCAGATTCTCAAATTGTTCATTATCCATATGACGTAAAAAAAGAAAAAGGGAAATACATTAAAGGGAATTGGAAAGAACTATGGTCTGTGAATACATGCGGAACTATAACACAAATTCCCGTAACATTTATAATAAAAGGCGGAAATACTGCATACATAATTGAATAATTTAATCTGGTTCGCTTCGAATATATGCTCTGTAACTTATACTCCGTTAGGTTTTTCGTTTTATAACACTTTCCCAGAATCAGTAAAAAAAGTCGGATAATATATAATATTCAATATCGGTCTATCGGACAATAATATTTCTTAACCCTATATGCAAAAATATTTTTAAAGAACAGAAAGGAAATATTATGCCTGAATTTTCACACCCTTTTAACGGAAATAAAAATGACAGAACATTAGACAAAAATGAACTTATTCGTGCTATCAGATTTAGTATAGCATCAGAATTTGAAGCAATACAATTGTATGAACAATTAAGAGATTCAATAGAAGATGACAAAGCAAAAAAAATGCTTATTGAGATAGCAGGTGATGAAAAAGAACATGTCGGAAATTTTTTAAGATTACTAAAACTTTTGGCACCTGATGAAGAAAATTACTATAAAGAAGGTTTTGAAGAAGCCGAAGAAGTAATGGGACTAAACGGAGAAAAATAAAGACATTAATTAAACTCTTATACATATCCATTAACAAATTTTATCAGACAATTTTATAAATTCGTGATAAAATTTAATTTATGATAGCAGTAAAATTAATAAAAAATAAACAAGTACCTTTAGAGATTCCGGAAGGAATCGAGGTAAAACACGGGGATATGGTAATTGTTTTAACCGAAAAGGGCGAAGAAACAGCTAAGGCATATCTAGTCCCTCCTCATGTTGAAAGTATTTTAAAACGAAAAAAAGTTCCTTCTATCCCGCTTGTCAGAGTTATGACACAAGAAGATTTGGAATTAAACAATAAATTAAAAGAAATGGAAGAGCAAGGTTATAAAGATTGCCTTGAGCTTATAAAACAACATAATCTTCAAATGAATCTTATTCAATGTAAGTATACATTTGACCAAAAAAAAGTAACATTTTACTATACCGCTCCCGAAAGAGTAGATTTTAGAAACTTATTAAAAGACCTGACAAAAGTATTTAAACACATAAGAATTGATTTAAAACATATAGGGGTGCGAGATGAAACATCATTGTGCTGCGGAAACGGACTGTGCGGAAGACCATTCTGTTGCTGCTCTTTTAAAAGACAATTTGATTCTATAAATATAAAACTTGCTCATGACCAAAATATGCCGATAACTGCAAGTAAAATTTCAGGAACTTGCGGAAGATTACTTTGTTGCCTAAATTATGAATATAAAAATTATATAGAAACTGCAAAAGAAATGATTCCTATTGGTTCAGGTGTTATGACATCAGAAGGTGTAGGAAGAGTTTGCGCCCTTAATATCCTTACTAATAAACTCTCTATTAAGCTTTCAGACGGTAAAATTAAAGAATTTAACAACAATGAAGTCGAAATGATTGATACCGAAGTTAATATAGAAATTGATACTAATAATCCAAATTGCCAATATTCTTCACTGCTTCAAACTGAAGAAGAAAATGAAGAAATTGATATTAAACAGTTTGAAGATGACAAAAACAGTTCTACCGGGAATATTTAGAACTTAATTCGGTGTTAACTCTAATAAACTTAAGAATAAAGGTCTACATACTTTAATAAGAAGTCCTAATTTACTACCTTTTCAAAAAGTGAATTGTAAATTTTTTTTAGAAATTTGTTTTTATATAATTATCACTTATATTTTGGTCTAACTATAAAGTTGTTCACAACTTTAGATTTTGGCACCAGAATAAAAAAAGAAAGATTTTATGCAAGAAATAAGTCCTATATTCAAAGAATTTGAGCAACAGTTATATACGAAAAACAGTACTAAAAAAGTTGACTTATGTACACAACCTGATACTTTTGAATCAAACACTAAAAAAGAAAATAAAAACAAAAAAATTGCAAAAATTTGTTTAATTGGTGCAGCAATAACTGCTTCTGTTGTCGGGATGATTTATGCTATAAAAAAAGGTAAAACAATTAACCTAAAAGACATGACACCAAATAAGTTTAAACAAATTCAAACCGATAAATTTACAGGTAAAATTAAAGGAAAACTAAAAAACGGTGATAAAGTTGTAATGGAATATGTTGATGGTGTTTTAAATAAATCAACAAGAAGCGGCAAAGTTAATTTTGAAAAAACATATAAAACAATAAATAATAACAAAATAGTTAAAAAAACCGTAGGCGATGTAACAACAGAATTTAATATAACTAAAACTCAACAGGAAGTTAAATCTGCTCAAGAAAAATTAAAAAATATCTTGAAAGATGATACATTATTTTCTGATGAATTAATGAAACAAGCAGATGATATTAAATTTAAATCCCAAAATCAGAAAAAAGAAATAAAAAACAAAATCAATTCAAAGATAAAATCCGAAACAGAAGCACAAGCAAAGGCAAGACAAGAAGCAGAAAAAAAGAAGCAAGAATTAGAGCAAATTGCAAAACAAAAAGCTGAAAAAGAAGCGCAAGATAAAATAATTAGAGAAGCAGAAAAACTTAAACAACAACAAATACTAGAAGCAAAAACTAAATTTGAAAAGGGAATAACCGATTTCAAAGCCTCGTTGTACAACAAAACAGATGAGGAAATTAATCATGCTTTTCAGGATACACTTACCGAAAGAAACGATATTTGGAATAAAGCCTATAAGATTGCTAATGAAAAAGGAATTAAAAGTTCAAGAGCTTGTGACATACTTGAAAATTTAAGTGAGGCAGAGAAACAGGAATATAAATTATTAGAAACAAAATTAGATGTAATAATGAAAGAACAAAATAATAGAAGATACAATTATATTGATAAAATTCTGCATAAAGCCGGAGATAAGCCAATAAATACAACACATTGCTCAAAATATGGAACAACAGAAGAACTTACACAATTACATAATTATTATGATTGTTATACCTGCAATGATGCATATAGAGGTCAAGGCGGAGCTATAAATGTTAAAGAAGATTTAATGGATAGTTTATTTAAAAAAGCGCCTGCTTTAGAAGAAGATGCAATAGTATATCGTTCGGTACATGCAAGTCTGCCAAAATACCAAAATTTTATTGATTCAATTAAAGATAATTGTGTTATAGAAAATCCGGCATATACTTCTACTGCTACTAAGATTAAAGACGCACAATTTTATCAATTTGCAGGCATTGTGACATCAAAAGAAGTAGATGGGGTTTTAATGAGAATAAAGGTCCCAAAAGGAACAAAGGGTATTTTAGGAGGACATAATGAATATTTATTGCCAAGAAATTCTAAAATTAAAGTAAATAAAGTTAGTTTAACAGATGGTATAAAAATTGCAGATTGCGAATATATTTTGCCAATGTAAAAACACTCAGTTTAATTATTTGAATAAATTAGTTTGATTTTTTTCGGCAAGGTGATTTGAAATTTTTCTTAAAATAATTTCAAATTTTGAACAGTTTTTATTTTATCAATAAAACTTTTTTATTTCCCGCTTGGATTTATATATCCCAAACAATAATACCCGTTATTTCATCTTTTTTTCTTCTTATAACACCATTTAAAACAGGATTTATGACAATTTCAGCCGTATATAAAACTTCCGCTTTTATTAAATGTCCGCCTGTTAATGCGAGTTTGTAATCAGAATCGTGGAATGAAAACATTGCATGTGTATGATGAAAAATCTCGTCATTTTCATTCGCTGAAATATTTCCGTTCAAAGAAATCAATTCCAAAACCCCGCTTTCTTTATGTTCTAAAAACTCATCTTTTTCAGGAATGTAGCTTGATACAACAATATCAGAGCAGCACCCGATTCCCGAATATGTTGCAGATAATACGTTTTCTTTTTTACAAATATCTATAATATTTGAGATGATTTCATCCCTGCGGTTTAATCTTACATAAATTGTATCGCCGAACTTTTTATAATCCACTACATCGCTCCTATACCACGCAAAATCCCAATCATACCTTCTGCAGCAATATCATTTATAACTTGACCTTCTTTATTAAAATAGTAAAAATTCATAACACAAACAGAGATTTTTTTATTAGTAGGTTTTATTCCCATAAATTCGCCGTCGTGAGTTCCCGTTAAATCCCATTTAACTGCAACCTTATCAACATCTGCTATCATATCTTCTATATGCCATTGAATATCGCTAAAACCCTGCCTCATCCAATGGACTACGGATAAATAACCTTTACCGCCATAAAGAGGCTCGGAGCTTGCGGGTGTATAAAATGCGGCATCGGGAGCTACCAAAACTTCAGCTAATTTATCATCAGCCGTATTTATCATAGTTTCAAATTTTTTCATTAATTCTCTATTGCGTTCAATTAA
>CANQOM010000038.1 GCA_947625445.1 Candidatus Gastranaerophilales bacterium | reverse complement strand
CTTTATTAAGAGGTGTTGATAAAACTGACGTTCAAAGAGGTCAAGTATTAGCAGCTCCGGGTTCTATCAAACCTCATACTAAATTTACTGCTAACGTTTACGTTTTAACTAAGGATGAAGGTGGTCGTCATACTCCATTCTTCCCTGGTTACAGACCTCAATTCTACATCAGAACAACTGACGTTACAGGTTCTATCAAATTTGACGGCGAAATGGTTATGCCGGGTGATAACGTTGTTATGGACGTTGAACTTATTGCTCCGGTTGCTATTGAACAAGGTATGAGATTCGCTATCAGAGAAGGCGGACGTACTGTTGGTGCCGGTGTTGTTGATAAAATTATCGGATAGTTTTATTAATTAATATAATTAGAGGGCTGAAGTAATTCAGTCCTCTTTTTATGTAAATTAAATTTAATATAATAACAAAATTTTTTATATTTGCTTTTTATTCCGTTTATAGTAAGTGAGTTAATTGTGAATATAAAGAATATTAGTTTTATATCAGATAACAATATTTTTAAGAGAAATAATAACTTTTCTTCAAAGGTAGTTTCTTTCCCTTCTTCTGTAAAAATTAATAATTTTCTAACAGGTGATGTTGTTAGTTTTTCAGGTAAACGTTATGAAGAAGAGACTATTATTAATCCAACTAATCACTGTGCATATTGTGGTTGTAAAGTTTATAATCAACAACAAATTGACAGTCTTGCAAAAGAAATAATGAATTCCAGAGCAGGAAGATTAGAAGGAAAGATTAAAAGTGTTCGGGAAAAACTTTCTGAAGCAAAAAATTCTCTTGAATTAGCTTCTGCAAAGAAAGAAAGTAATAAAAAAGAAATTGAGTTTTTTGATAAATTATTGGAATTGTCTTCTACAAGGTCATATATGAATGGAGAAGAAATTTTTAAAACTGTTTATCAAATAGACAAAGAAGATGCTTTAAAAATTATTACAGATAATCTAAAACCGCTTCAAAAGACTATTGACCATGTATCACCCCAGAATTTGGAGCAAAAAAATAATAATTCAGATATTAACCTTGTAGAATCTTGTACTTGTTGTAATGGAAGACTCAAGGAAGGCATGACATTTGATGAATTTTATTTAATGTTTCCTTCTATAAAAAATAATATGCCATCTAATAAGTTTGATTATGCTATAAATAACATGCTTGATATCTCTCAAGATAACATATTAAAAAGATTATCAGCTATAAATCTTTTAAAACACTTAAGTTTATTATTTGTTCAAAGAAAAGAAGCTTCTAATTATCTGGATTCTATAGATTTTAGAATTAAAACTTGCAATTCGTCTATTCAAGGTGCTATAGATTCTTGTAAAGATGAAATAAGCGAAAAAGAATCTCAAGTTGATGAATTAAAATCAAAACTTTCTGAACTAAACAGTGACCCAGAATATACGGCAATTGTTAAAAGGCAAAAATTAACGGGCGATATTGATGTTATTAATAATTTAATTACTTCTTTAAAAGGTAAGCGTGAAAGAACCAGCAATAAAATCAATGAAATTAGAAACAATAATACTTCAAAAAAAAGTAAGAAGAAAACTAAAACTAATGTTAAACCTTTGACTAAAGAAGAAGCTGACAGAGAAGTAAGTAATCTTAAAGCAGAATTACAGTCTTTGACTTCTCAAATTGAAAGTCGAGAAGAAAATAAAAGAAAACTTTTAAATGAAATATCTGATTTAGATATTAATTATCCAACGAAAGAAAAATATATTGAAATGAAATCTGAAGCAGAAAGAATATATAATTCTTATTTGAATATAGAAAATTTAAAAATTGATTTAGCTTCTAATGAAGCAGAATATAATGATATTAGTAATGAATTAGAAAATGTAAATTTATTTTTAGAAACTTTTTCTGATTCTGATTTTAATATTAATGATTATAGTAAAGAAGAAATACAAAGATATGAAAGATATAATGAGTTAAGTGAAGCTTTAAATTATATTATTGCTCATCCTAATGGAGGTAGTATTAGAAGTTGTATTCATTCTGCTGCAAAGAAAAATATAGAACAAGAACTTGATTCAATAAAAGGTTCAGATTCAGTTATTGATTATAAGGTTAATTCAGAAAAGAAAAAGATTCAAAAATATAGTGAAAAATTGTCTAAACAACTTGAATTGATTCAACATAAAATTAATTCTAATAAAAAAGAAATTATACAAAATCAAAGAATTATTTCAAAAATGTCTAAAGATGAAGCTTATAGCAAAATGATTGATTATTCTGAGGCTATAAAACGTTTAAATGAAAAAGAAAATCAAATTAAAATCCCTCAAAATATCTCAAAACTGCAAGCTGAAATTACTTTATTAAATAATACGATTGCTGATTTATTAAAAAAACAAAGTGAAATTATAGGGACTTCTTCTAATTCTCAAATTTAATTTCTTTCAATCCAAAACCGTTTAAATCTATTTGTACATCAGTTGAATCTATTGAAATGAGAGATGATTTTGTTTCGTTAGAATCTATGCTCCAAGTACCTAAGAATAATGGTTTATTTTCTGTAAATGCATATGCATATACTATTATTCTGTCAGGATTATTTTTATCCCATCCTATTGGGAAAATATCCCACATATATTCTTTTAAATCGATTTGTTTATTTTCTTTCCACCAATAAATGATAGCTTCTCTTATTGCGTTTAAACGTTTATATGATTTAGTTTCAAAATTATAAACAATAATATTAGTTTGCCAAGTTTCTTCCAAATTAGACCCAATTTTTTCTTTTATAGCAATTTTATTGCTATCTTTTGAGAAATCTATAGGAAATAAAGATATGAATCTGTTTTGTTGAATATTATCAATTCCGCTTGTTAATATAGGAGTTGGATTTCCTTCAATCACATTTGTCATATATAATGCATCATAGGCATCTTTATATTTATCATTAACAGGAATATAAAATACACTTGAAGCGGTTTGATAAAATTCAGGATAAAAAGATGCTTTAGTGTAAACCATTTTAGTTTTATCAGGAGATAATATACCGGCAGAGTTTACAGTTTTTTGTTGTATTATTTTAGATAAATCTATATTTCTTTGTCCCGGAGGACTGTTATATCTTACAACTCTATATTTAGAATCCGGCATTATTATTCCTTTTTCCTCTTCAAATACAGGCTCTGGAATAACAAAATCTTTACGTTTTTTTTCTATAGCAAGTTTATAATAATCATCCATTGTTATCGGGATATTGGATTTATCGATATTATGGTAATATAACTTTTTAGTAGGAGGCAGATGCAGTTTTGCTCTGACTTTTTCTTCTATTGTTCTTGGGTCATTTGGTTTTTCTTTTTGTTCTGTTTGTTCATAATCTTTGACTTCTGAATCTATATAAAGAGGATCAGGTATTGTTTTGGAATATACATTTAAAGGATAACAAATAAATAAAAGTAAAAAAATATATATTTTTTTCATCAAACCAAACCTTCTTTAACTGCTTGAATGGTTGCTTGAGTCCTATTTTCAACATATAATTTTTGCAAAATACTATGAACATGAGCTTTAGCCGTTGCTAGTGTTATACATAGTCTTTCTGCTATATCGGCATTATTTAGTCCTTCTACTATTAATGAAAGAACTTCTATTTCTCTTTCTGTCAAGCCGTAATTATTTTTTGCTATTTTATTGTTTTCCGGTAAAACATCATTATATTGATTTTTTGGTTGTTTTTTTACATTAGAAAGAACCAGCCTTGCTATAGCAGGATCTAACCAGGCAGTACCTTCTGATACCGCTTTTATTGCTGAAATCATTTGTTCTTCGGTAGCACCTTTCATTATGTATCCGTCTGCTCCTGCCGATAAAGAATCAAATACATCATTTTCGGATTCTCTTGAAGTAAATATTAATATCTTTATATTGGGATTTGATTTTTTTATTAATCTTGTTGCTTGTATTCCGTCAAGTTCCGGCAATCCGATATCCATTAACACAACGTTAGGTGTTAATTTTAGAGCAAGTTCAACACCCTTTTTACCGTTTTCGGCTTGGGCTATTAAATCTATCCCTTCACTGTTTTCAAAGACAAGTGAAAGTCCTAATCTCACCATTGTATGATCTTCTACCAGCAGAACTTTTATACTGTCCATACTTCTTCCTTTTCTTCTTTTAATACGGAATCAGGCAATAAAAAGAAAAATTCACTTCCTTTCCCTTTATCACTCTCTAACCATATTTTGCCTTCATGAGCATCTATTATTTGCTTTGATAAATATAAGCCTAAACCTGTACTTATTGAGCGTTTTTCTTTTGTTCCCTGAGAAAATCGTTTAAATAATTTCGGAATATCTTGTTTATATATTCCTTCTCCGTTATCTTTAATTGAAAATCTTACGTCTTGTTTATCAATTTCAGCTCTAATTTCTATTATTCCATTCTCTTGGGTATATTTTATTGCATTCCCAAGAAGATTAATTATAACACGTCTTATTTCATTTCTGTCTGCTATAATTTTATATTCATCGATATTGTTATATAATTTATTTATTACTTGATTCTTAGAATCTGCTATTGGTTTTACTTGTTCTATACATTCATCAATAAGTTTGTTAAACATAAATGGAGTTTTTACAAGTTTTAATCTGCCTGATTCATACTTGTAAACTTCCAAAAGTGTATTAACAAGTCCAAGCATATCTTCATTGCTTTTTTTCATTGTTTTAAGCAACATTTTTTGTTTTTCTGTAAGTTCTCCCAATTTTCCGTTTATAAAATATTCTAATGTCTGGATTGCAGCAACTGAAGGAGTTCTTAAATCATGTGTTAATGTGGCAATAAAATCTTCTCTTAATCGTTCCATTTCTTTTTGAAGATTTACATCTCTTATAACAAAAACATAGCTTCCATTTTCATTTTTTGTCTTCGGAGAAATATAAGCACTGCTTATTTCTACCGGTATTATGTTTCCGTTAACTATATTTTGTATTGTTACTTCTCTTAGTAATCTTTCTCTATCTTCTGATAAAACTTGGGTAAAGTTAATTTCTTTTGAAGAAAACAGTTCGAAAATGGTTTTTGTTTTTATTATTTCTTTTGATAAACCAAAAAGTAATTCACACATTGGATTAGCAGTTATAATTTCTCCTTTTTGAGATACCAGCATAATTCCGTCTGCACAATTATTTATAATTGCACTTAAACGTTCATTTATTTCTGTTAAATCTTCAGTTTTTTCTTTTACTAATTCTTCTAAATGAATGGAATATTTTTTTAATTCTTTATTTGCACTTTCAAGTTTATCTATAAGGTGTGCACGCTCATATGCATTTTTTATATTTATTATAAGCTCATCATTATCCCAAGGTTTTTCTATATATTTATATAACCCTACTTCATTAATTGCTTTTATTGCATTTTCCTTATCTGCATAGCCTGTTAACAATATCATACTTGAATTTGGTTGTAATTTTTTTGCTGATGATAAAAATTCAATTCCATTCATTGTCGGCATCATAAAATCTGAGATTATAACGTCTCTTTCTTTATTTTCTAAATATTTTAATGCTTCTTTAGGCTCATTAAAGAATGCAACATCAATAAACCCCTCCATTGACAACAAAGTTTTTAGTGAAGATGTTACCAATTTATCATCATCTAAGATTAATATTTTATGCGAAAACGGCATTCTGCATTCTCCCTATTAAAATAATAGTTTACATTGAGAAAATAAACAAATTTTTTACAATTATTAAGCAGTTTGATAGATTTCTTCAAAAATTTTTAAACTTTTTCTTATATCTTCTTCAGTAAACATTTCAAAAACAAACGAAGGATGATTTGAATATTTCTTTATGCATTTAATTATTTCTTTGAAATTTAAGGTTCCGTTATTTAAATTTGAATGATCATCATTTTTCTGAAAATTATTATGAATATGCAAATGATATAACTTATCCCCATACGTTTTTATCCAATCTGTGACTTTTGTTTCTTGGGCATATAAGTTTACGTGACCAACATCTAAAGCAAGTTTCAGATTATTTGAATTTACCCCTTCTGTTAATTCTATACAATATTCGGGAGTTGTTTCAAAAACATTTTCTATTACGGCTATAATATTATCTTGTTCAAATTGTTTTATAAAATCTTCCCAAAAACTAATAAAATTTCTCTTAAAAAGTATTTGAGAACCATAATGTAATGTTCCTTTATTTCCGGTGTGAAATAATATAGTATCTGCTCCGAGTGCTTTTGCGCAATTATATGACTGAATATATCTTTTTTCTACTATTTTTCTTAATTCTTTGTCTTGTGTTGATATATTTAAATCAGAGAACATTGCGTGCACTGTAATTCTGTTATGAAAATCTTTTAAATCTTCTTTTAAAGACTCTATTACTTCTTCTTGAGAAATATTTATGTTTTTATAAAATGGCAATCTGCTAATTTCAAGCCCTACATTCAATTCAGATGCCAATATAGAAGAGGCTTTTATTGTCTCCTTTGCTGATGATGAAATTAATAATTTTTTATTTATCATTTTATTCCGTTTGGCTTAGTGTAGTATGACTTATTCTTTCTGAAAACTCATTTACAAGATTCTTTAATATTGAAGTTAATAACTCTTCGTTAAATTCCTGTATATTATATGATAATTTTTTTACAGAAGGAAGACTTCCTTCTGAACAATGACTTACTTCTAAAGATACTTTTATATATTCAGGAAGTGTTATTGTTATTTTACTTTCAGTATTACCTTTTGAAAATGAGAAAAAGCTCTTTTCTTCTGATATATCAAATTTTATATCGACATTGTCAAATGTATTATTATATACTGTCTGAAAATGATAGAATATTGGAACAACAGTTTTTTCAAATTTATTAAAAATTTCTTGTTTTTTTTCTTTAGTTATAATTTTTTTTGGAGCTTTATCTGTTTTCATATATTCATTTGCATCTTTTATATCAGATTCATAAAAATAGTTAAATTCGTTTTTAGCGATAATTTGTTCGTTAATACCTCGTTGCAAAACAGGTTGAATTTCGTCATAAGGTGCAGTAACTTCTGCGGCATTAATATATACTTCACAAATTCCGTTTAATGCTTTTTGTAACCTTTGTGTTACGGATTTTGCACCTATTAATCCGCAATTATACAATAATATGTATACTCCCGTATTTTCTGAATATGCTATTATATCATTACTTCTTGGTACTGATTTTATTAAACTTCCGACTTTAGTTATATTCAGATATTTTTTATCTAATGGTAACAGTCTTACATACATAAATATTGTATCTTCAAGATTTTCTTCAAGGCTTTTATTGAAAAAATGTTTCATTACTATTGAAGAATAATCGCTTGTATATATACCTGTTTTCTTATCTATTATATTAGCTGCCGTTAATATTTCATCATTTGTATCTATTTTTTTATATAATATGGATTTTTGCAAAGATAAAAATATTCTCATTAATATTACAGAATCAGGTTCGTTTAGACAGAAAAATTCATCTATTCCGTAATCAAATGCACAAAACAGTATTTCTTCAATAAGGTTGTCCATTACAAAAATTATGGGAACTTTATCTAATGCTTTTATTCCTCTTATTTCTCTTACTATATTTACCGAGTCAGTTTTTGACCAATATAAAATGATTATTCCGGGCTGGCATGAATTTAATACGGAAATAGCTTCAAGAAAAGATACACATTTTATCTTATCACATTCTCTTAATAGTTTTATTTTTTCTGATATTTGTTTTCCTATATCCTGATTATTGGAGATTATAAGAATAGAACCGTTTTTCATTTTCTGCCCAACTTTTTAAAACATACCTTTTTTTCTAAAATATAATACAACAACAACGGATGTTATTATGGATAAAGCTACTACAATTAAGAATCCGAATGGATTTTGCTTATATGGTACTTCCACGTTCATTCCCCATAATCCTCCTATCATTGTCGGAATTGACATGATAATTGTTATTGCAGCTAAAAATTTCATTACTTGGTTTAAGTTATTATTTATTATTGAAGCAAAACCTTCCATCATCGCTTCTAATATCATTCTGTGCATATCTACCATTTCAATTGCCTGTCTTGTATCGATAATTACATCTTCAAGTAAGTCCATATCATCTTCTGTTGTTTTTATTAAATTTGGTGATTTGGAATTTGCAATTCTCATTATTTTTTGAAGTACTATATCGTTATCTTTTAGAGCAGTTGAAAAGTATACCAAAGTTTTTTGGATTTCCATTAACTGGAATAATGCTTTGTTATTTGTTGCTTTTTGTAATTCTGTTTCAATATCTTCTGTTGTTCGATTAATTATATCCAAATATTTTAAATAAAATTTTACTGACCTATACAATATTTTTAACATAAATTCGGTTTTATTTTTTGTATCAAAAGAATAAGCAGTTGATTCATTAAAAGAAGATAAAATATTATTATCTTTTGAACAAACTGTTATTATAGAAGTTGGTGTATGTATAATACCTAAAGGCAATGTATCAAAACATCCTTCATCAGTCATAATGGGAAGATTGGTTATTATAAGTAAATTTCCGTCTTCAATTTCTATACGTGACCGTTCGTCAAGGTCTAATGAATTTAACAGGAAATCTTCATCCAATCCTAAAACTAAAGAAACTTGTTTTACTTCTTCTTCATTCGGATTTATAAGACTGAACCAAGAGCCTGATACTGCCTCATTTATGCCTAATTTTACAAGTGATTTATTCTCTTCTGTTTTAAATATCTTTATCATATTTCTATTCTCAGAATATTATATGTAAATTAAAACATAAATTTGCTTATAATAAAAGTATTTTATAAAAATCTAAGCTTTGTAGTCCAATCCTTTATATTTAGGTGTTGATTTTGTTATATCTTTAGCTAGCTTTTTTTCAAGAGCTTCTTGTAATTTTTTTAATACTGAAATTTTTGTTTCATCAGACTTTGTTTGCAGTTCAAAAGTGTCTGAATTTTGCATGAAGGCAGGGCTTAATGGTTGAGAAGCGCCAAAAGATATCATATTTATATTTCTGTCAGCGTTTTGAACCATTGAACTTTGCAGAAAGTTCATTTGTGCTAATGAATTTTGTGCTGAAAAATATGTTGATATCATCCTTACTTTTTCCTTTTCTACTTAATTATAACATATTTATTTATTGTTTTAAAGTGCCGCTCGCTTGTTTTTCTTTTAATTCTTTTTCATATTCTGTCTTTACATGGAAATCATTATTTCCGTTTTGATTTTTTTGTCTGAGTTCGTACATTTTTTTAGGTACTAAATATCCCAGTGCAAAACAACATATTGCTACATTTAATATGGTTGCGCCTACTTTTAATGCTTTTATTTTATTTAAAAATGCTGATTTATTAGTTGATTTTTCGCTTGCTTTAATAAATGATTCCAAATCTTTTGCCAGTTTTTTTATTTTATCCGAATCAATATATTTTCTTGTATCAATTTTGATTTTTCCTTCTTTTGTTTTTATTGTTGATATTAACCCTGATTTCTTTGCAGCTTCTACAACACTGTTATTCTGATTCTTAAAGATAAAGTCTATTATCTCTTCAGGTTTTGAATCTTTTGTGAATTGTGTTGTAAATTGTTTAATTTCGTTTTGTATGTCTTTCTTATTTAAAATATCTTTTGCTAAATTATCTGAAATTACTTTTGCATCTAAATCAATAGGACATTTTATTAATTCTGCTGCTTTATTTATTCCTTTTGAAATTAATTTGCCTGCACCATAGACAAAGAATAAGAATGACCCTTCTTTTATTGCATATTCTTGGAACTCTCCTTTTGTTCTTGCTCCGGTAAGTCTTTCTGAACTTATTCCTATATCAAGTAAAAACATATTTTTTATTGGATTAAATATAAAATCTTCAGCACCTTTAATAAATGCTGATGAACCAAAAGATGGAACATTACTTTTGGGGATATTAAAATCTTTAAATTTTGAATTATTAACTGTTAATAAGTTTTTGTATTTATTATCTTCTTCTAATACTTGTTTTTCCAAAAAGTCTTTTTCTATATTCTTTTTGGTCATATTATGTTTAAATTTTGTAAGCATAAAATAAGAAGCTAAAGTCAAACCAAGAGATAATGCAAACTTTAACCATGTAAGACCTCTTACTTTATTTAAATTTTTGCCTGCGTTTGTAATTTCTTTTAGTATGGTTTTATCAGGTGCATTTTCAATAGCTTTTTTTAAATATTCTTTATTTTTGACAATTCTAACATCAACTTCAGGTGAAATTCCTGATTTTTTAAAAATTGTTTTGTCAATTAATTTTTTGTATGCAGGAATACCGAATAACCAAATTGAACCTGTGCCAAGTTCATCTACAAGCCTATCTTTTCCCTCTACTTTACCGCCTGCATCGTATGAAAAATATGTGTATCCTGCACAATTAAATAAATCTTTAGCAGCCAACGGAATCCTTGAATCAGGAGAGCCGAGTTTTGATACTATTTGGGAACCTATTGAACTTATACTCATTAAAGCCCCCATACCATATTTAATAATTTCTTTATCTTTTTATTTATATGCATGCTTTTATAATCTTTTATACTTAACTGTTTGTTTAAAAAATAAAAATAGAAAAAATTGTCTAAAAACTTGCTTATTGTTATTATTTGTTACATCTATTTTTTTATAATTATACATTAAAATTTACAAAATTTAATTTATTTCTAATTATTCTAAAGTTTAAAAAAAAATTGCCGATAAAAGATTTAGTATAACTAATTTTAGGAGTGAACTTTATGAAAATTGATAATAGTATCAACACAAATAATTACTATCAGGATAACATCAACAAAATAGAAGAAGAAAAAGGAAATGAAGAATTAATAGATACTCAGTTGCAAACTGCTGATATTGACATTAGTGAAAAATCAAATGATTCTTTTGTAACCTCTACTCAAGATGATACTGATACAGACCTTGATACTAAAATTGATGATAAAACAAAAGAAGTAGAAGATAAAAAAAGTGTGCTTGATAAAACACAGAAAGAATATGATGAAATTCAAGAGAAAATAGAAGACAAAGAAGACGAAATAGAAAAAAAGAACAAAGAAATAGAAAAGAAACAAGATGAAATAGATGCTAAGAAAAATGAATTAAAAAAATATTCAAAACCTAAAAATGCAGAAGAACAGAAAAAATTCAAATCCATATCAAGAGATTTGCAAGTATTATATGATGATTTGTCGGGATTATATAATGATTTAAGTGATTTAAAAGGTGATTTAACTTCATTAAATATGGATTTAGATAACAAAAACAATGATTTAACATTAGCACAGAGTGATTATGATAATTCTAATAATGAATTAACAGAATTGAAAAAGATGCAAGCAACTTCAAAAGTTGACGGATTAGATACTGTATCTGAAGCTGATGAAGCGTCAAATATCGACTTGTCTAACTCGGATATAAGCGACTTCGTATCAGAAGCGGAATTACAATTGGTTGAAGCTAATAATATAAATCTGGCTGAAAAGATGGGAGATGGTTCTGCAAGATATATAATTGCGAAAGGAAGTACAGATAATAAATATCATATTTATGATAAAGGACAATATGGTAGAAGTTCTCAATATCCTTCATTAGCAAGGTTATATGGTGGCTCTAATACATATAATATCATATCTAACGGAAACGGATTTATGAATATAATTCCGGAAGGTTGTGGTATGGCTGGTCAAAAACAAGCAACATTCTATGTAACAGATTGCGGGAAAATGGCACAAGGTTGTTGTATGTCATATGCGACATGTTCTCCATTATCTCTGGACTTGGATGGAGACGGCATAAATACATCAGATAAAGTCATAGATTATGATATAGATGGAGATGGAACTATCGATAAA
>CANQOM010000037.1 GCA_947625445.1 Candidatus Gastranaerophilales bacterium | reverse complement strand
GATTTAACAATTTTTCAGGGTCCATAACAGGAAATCCCCACATTTGCCCGTCTTCTGAAAAATAATCAGGAGGGCACCCTAAATACCATCCTTTTAAAAAGTATGCTTGATATGCCCAATTATCTCTGTCCGAAAATGCTACTTGTCTGTCAGCTATCATTTTCATCCCTTTTGATTTCGCATATTCTCTCGAATGTTCATTTTGTATTGATATTACAAATTGACAGAATGAATAATAATCAATTACTTCTTTATATTTCTCTTCTAATTCTTTAATTCTCTTTTCATATTGAACTTTTTGTTCTTCATTTTGAGGATTAAATAAAGATTTATCTTCCTCTGAATCCCACATTGGCCAATAATCATTACCGTGCTCAATAATTAAAGCCTCATATAAAGAATCTTTTTCTAACCAGAATTTATTTTTTTCTTTATAATTTTCAAACTTTTTCTTTAAATCTCTGCTTCCGTTTTTTATAAAATTTTGATATGCCTCTTTTAATGCCTCTTCTTGCATATTAAAAATGTATGAATATGCGGTTTTATTTATATTCTTATTCGGATTATTTTCTGTTATTTTATTATATGTTTCTACAGAAAGAATTTTATTCCATTCTTTGGTAGTTAACTGTTCTAAATCTATAAACAAAGGATTATTTGAAAATATTGTCCCAGTATAAGGTGATGCATCAATAGATTTTGTTTTTCCTGCAGGTCCTAATTGAATATCAGTAAATATACCGGATAAATAATTCATCAAATTTTTTGCGGCATTTGAATTTACACTTCCAAAACCGGTATTTTTCCCTTCTTCCGAAGGAAAACTGTTTGCATGTGCAATAAATGCCAAATGCTTTTTATTTAACACTTTTAGTGCATCTTTTATAATTTTTTTTGATTCTTTACTTGTAAATGGTGATTTACATTGTTCTTCACAGTATGTCATATTCAAATATCCTCAATATTATCTGTCAATATATTTTATAATTATAAAGGATATTTTACAAGTAAAAAAGTATTAACCCATCATACTAACAACAGATAAAACGTTTTAATTTATGCCATATACCCTGAGGAGTTTTTGAATCTGATATTAATTCTTCACCATAAGACTCTATATATGGATTTATAATATTTTCCGGTAATTCATTACCTTCTTGAAGTGTGCGAGCTATAAATTCTATGTAATTATCCTGAACTTCCTTATATAAAGCATCTTTCGCTCTTAAATCTTCATCAGCTTCAAAATGACACAATGCATGCCAGCTTGCTATTAATGTTTTGTCATCACAATTACGGGGAAACCTAATTAAGGCTTCTCTCACCGGCATTTTTTTTGTTAATACCGCATAAAATAGTTTTGCAACTTTTTTTCTTACGCCGGCATAATTTACACTTTTACGCTTGTACATTGTTTTTCCAGTACTTTCATAAGAGAACGGATATCATTATTAAAATACTGAAGCGCAAGCTTATTTATTGCTGTTTTTGCCATCTCTTCTCTTGATTCGACAGATTTATAACAAAACTTCTTACCGCTTTTTTGCCTTATCAGTAACTTTTTTTCTACTAATCTGTCCATTACTGTTTTTACTGTTGTATATGCTCTTATATTTCCGTTGGCATTAATTTCATCTAAAACTTCACTTACTGAAATATTTTTAACACTATAGCCTTTTTCTTCCATTGTCCATATAGCATTTAATATTTCATTCTCAAGTGCACCATGTGTATATGACATGAAAACCTTTCCTTTTTATTCAATTGTTTTATAAAAATTAAAAATTAATAATCTTTTAACTACTACTAGTATAGCACTTTTATTTTTAGATTTCACTATAATGTGAAATATTATTACAGTTTTTATTTTTTACTTAATAAAGTGTCAAGTAAATCAAGCTTATTAGTATTTTTTCTTTTTTTGTAATTCCTCGAATTAGTAAAAATTAGTCCTTTTTTTGCCCTTGTAATAGCCACATATAATAATCTCAATGTTTCATGAATTTGTTCTTGTTTTAATGATTCCGGTTGTTTTATTGAGCATGATGTTTCTATATTTTTAATTGTTTGAACAAAATGCCCTCCGCTTTTTAATTTAACGTGTTCTTTTGTTATTGGGTAATTTTCTTCATTCATCATAGGACAAAATACAATATCAAATTCATCTCCTTTTGATTTATGTACTGTCATTATATTTATCGGATTTTCATTATTTTCTATCTCGCTCTGAGGAAATTTCGAATTACTTGAGGGTTTTGATAAAACATATTCAAACTGTTTTATTATTTCAGCATTATCTACTTTATCTGATTTTAATCGTCTTATTACAGACATAGCAAGATTAGTATTTGCTTTATCAATGTTATTTTTTGAATAATATAAACCTATATTTAAGACATTAACATCTATAGGTTTAGCAGAATTATTCAACATATAGTCTATATCCCAATATAATTGAGAAAGATTCTGAGATTCTATATCATCTATATTCAGATTTATAAATGGTTCTTTAAGTGAATTTAAAAATGTAAAATCAGCTTCTTTAAATTCACTTATTCCATTTTGCAAATATGCTTTTGCTAAAGAAATAATTTGACTGTTGTTTAACGGATTTTGTATTGTCTTCAATACCTCTAATATAATCCTATATATAGGAGTTTGAATCGCACAATCACCTCTGGTAATATTTTTTATGCCCTCTGATTGTAAATATTCACTATATTCATTTACTTGATGATTTAACCTTAACAATATTGCTATTGATATATTAGGATTTTTTTCTTTTATGCTCCTTATTTTATTTAATATATAACTTTTTTCTTCATTTTCAGTATCAAATAGTAAATATTCGGGAACATGTTCACATAAAGGATTATTATCAGTACCTTTTATTTGAATATTATAAAATGTATTTTCTAAATTTTTATCTTTCAAAGTATTATTAATAAGATTATTTGCACAGGTAAATATTTCTTTAGCACATCGTTGAGAAGTTGTCATTTCTACCTTTTTATTACATTGAGCAAATTTTAAAAATTCTTCCGGTTTACTATCCGTAAATGTAGAAGTTATAGCTTGATTAATATCTCCACATCTTACTAAATTATTATATTTTTCGCTTAAAAGATGTAAAAGTACCTGCTGAATCTCAGTCGAATCTTGTGCTTCATCTTCAATTATATATTTACAAATCTCTTGATAATACTCTAATATTGACGGATTTTCTTTCAATATTTTTATGGCAAAACAAAGCATATCATCATAATCTATCATATTACCTTGACGTAATACCTTGTTATACTCTTTAAAAAAGTTATAAAAATCATTTATTTCTTTATATTTAACTTCTTTACGATTACTTTTATCAGTCAATTTTACTAAGGATATACATCTTAAATAATTATCATATTTTTCTTCATCTATTTTTAAATTATAAAATAGTTCTTTAATTAATCTTTCTTTTTGAGCATCATCAATAATCTCAAAATTTTCGTCAAGAGCAATTTTTGTGTAATTTGCATTTTCTTTTATAATTCTTAAAGCAAGTCCGTGAATTGTAGAAATATTCGGCAATACAGGAATATCAGAGAGTATATTTTTAAGTCTTTCTTTAAAATTCTTAGCCGCAGATTCCATATAAGTTAATACAAAAATATTTTCAGGTTTAATACCTGTTTGAATAAGTTTCAAAACAAGTGCAAGTAAAATAGTGGTTTTACCTGCACCAGGTACTGCCATAACACCCATTTTTCCTCTTTTATATTCTAAAACCGGTTTTTGGTCATCTCTTGCTACAATTTTTATTCCTTCCGTTTTTGTTCCGTTTACTTCGATATAATCATTTAATCCCCCAAAATTTTCTGTCAAAGATGTATCATACATGCTTGAATAAAAAGAAACACTCCCTGTTACCAATAACATTAACTTTCTGACAATTCTGCCCGCCTTATCTCTGGTAAGATTTATATTATCTTCCAATGTATATTCATCTTTTTCCCAATCTCTGTTAAATACCCAGGAATTATATAATGTTCCGGTATCTTGTTTTAACCACTCGTTAACAGATATATCTACCCAAATTTGATACTTTGTTTTTAAAGAATAATCTATTAATTTTTGAGGGGTTGATATTATAACCTTTTTCTTATTTATATATACTATTTCCGAAGGATTCTCACTTATTACACTATTTTGTATTTGCACTATAAATTCCTGAACTGCATTTTCTATACTGCCTTGAAATGCAGATTCAAAACTTTCGGCTTCTCTCAACAAAAAATCATATTTTGCTTTGTCATTTTGTACTTGTACTATCAAATTAGTGTATATAATCTTAATTACTTCCGTTATTGATTTCTTACTCTTTTTTAACGCTTGTATAACAGAAAGCAATTTTGTATATGAAAAATCATATTTCTCATTTTCAAATTTATAACTTTTCAGTTCTTTTACTTCTTTGTAATCATTAATAACAGACAAACACTTTTTATATGGAATGTTTAATAAATTTATCAAAAGATTTTTAAGTTCATACTCTTTAAGTTCCATATTAATAGTAAGCTTCATTACAGATAAAATATTTTTAACAGAATCACAATCAATAAGTTTTTCACTCCCTGATAAAATTTGATATTGTATGTCTGATGAATTATTGGAAAATTCATGAATTAAAACTTCATCCGTTAAAGGTGTAATTATTGCAATTTCATTTGGTTTAATGCCTGAATTAATAAGAGAATTAATTTCATTTTTAACTTCTTCAAACATATCAAGTCTGTTTATAAAATTTTTAAAAGCAAAAGAATCCAGCCTGGTTCTTTTTCCATTTTTTATATTCTCGTAAAGTTTTTGAGCAATATTATAGTAAGGAGATTTATCTTTTAACACTAATAATTTAGGATTATATTTTTTTATAAAATCATTTATACCCGATTTATATGCGCACAGGTATCCGCACCTGGATGACCCGTCTTTATCATAACATATTAAATAATCATGGATTTGAGGCATTATATTATCCACAAAACACCAGAATGCATAAGAATATTCATCTGCATCATCAATTAAAATATACTTTATTTTTTTAAAGTAATCCGTATTTTGATATATTAGCGGTAATACCGCTAACTGCCTCAAATAATCAAAACTTTTATAATTATTTGTTTTAATTTTATAGTCTTCTATCGTCTTTTGAGCTTCTTTATAAAAAGATTCTTTTAATATTAAAGACCTTTCTCTCACTTCTTTGGGCGTTAAACAATTCTGTACTATTAAGGAATAACGCCTGAAAAGCTGATGTAAAAGGTTTATTTTCGATATATAATCAGAAAAATCTACTTCTTTTATACCTCTTTTAAATATATATTGAGATACTTCAAGCCCGCATAAATTAGGTTCAATACCATAATTTGCACCGATTAAACTTGATATATATTTCCAATTTTCCTTAAATGTCCTATAACATAACCCCCAAAATGTAGTTATACTCTTAATTTCAGAACTGATATTTTTATCAATTTTACTTATTTCATCAATTAAAACACTTTTCTTATAAGGATTTAAGACGATAATAATAATTTCGTCATCTTTTATCCCTTCTGTTTTCAATTCAACATACTTTTTTGCAAGTAATTTTGTTTTTTCTGAGTTTGAACTACCTTGTATTAACATATTAAAATTGTAATCAATATTTTTTTTTAAAACTGATTTATTACGAGATATTAAGAAATTACTTCAAATTTGAATTTTAACTTTACATTTCTTTATAAAAGGATTGATTTTTTATATACCAAGTGATATATTTAAGATATACATCGGATATATTATATAATAAAACGACTGCAAAAAATATGTGTATGGTTTTACTTTGGCAGTCACAATTATCAAGCCTATAAGGCTTTAGTCAATCTGCTTATATAGCGGAAAATGTGTGTAGATAAGTTTAATCAGGAGTACAAATGTATGGTTGCGAATAATATTTATAATTATGAATCTGAAGATTTATATTCATTTAATGAAACAAACATTAATGAATACATAAAGAAAGTATCAAAATATAAAAATTTAACACAGGAAGAAGAATTAGAGTATGCAAAATTAATAAAAGACGGCAATAAAAAAGCAAAACAAAAGCTAATAGAAGCAAATTTAAAATTAGTAGTAATCATTGCGAAAAAAGTAATACACACAAGTAAATTACCGATGACAGATTTAATACAGGAAGGTAATTTAGGCCTAATGGCTGCAGTAGATAAATTTAATTGGAAATTTGGTTACAGATTTGCGACTTATGCATCATGGTGGATAAAACAAGCAATGTTTAAAGCAATATCAGAACAAGCACACAGTGTAAAAATACCTGTATATATACAAGAAACTCTTTCCAAATATTCAAAAGTAAAAGCTGAGATGGAAAAAGAATCTCAGGAAGAAGTAAAAATCGAAGAAGTAGCAAAGAAAATGAATATTGAATCAGGTAAAATCAATAATTATTTAAATGCATACAAAAAGACATTATCTCTTGAGGGAGATTACGAAATTAATAACGGGTCTGAGGTCAAATTAATAGATATAATAGAAGATAAAAATTCTTCAGCAGTTAAAGAAGCAGAGTATGAATCTTTAAAAAAGGAAATAGTATCATTATTATACAATCTTAAAGACAGAGAACAAAAAGTAATAGCATTAAGATTCGGTTTAAACGGCGTTCACAAACAAACTCTTGAAGATATCGGAAAAATATACGGTGTAACAAAAGAATGCATAAGACAAACAGAAACAAGAGCATTAAATAAATTGAGAAGTAACAGATTAACATTAAGTTTATATGAAGATTATTTATATTAAAAAGATAAACAAAGAATCACAATACTAATATATAATATTTATAGGTATTCTGAACAGTAAAAAGTTGTAATGGTTTACAAATTCAGGAAAAAGCTATATAATATTTGAAAAGTATTTAGGTCAAATTTACGAGGAAAGAGAAACAAATGGCAGAACAAAATTATACTGATGCTGAGTTTGAGGCATTACTTAGTAACTATGATTACAGTTTTCAAAAAGGTGATTTAGTAAAAGGTATAGTTTGTTCGTATGATTCGTCAGGTGTAATAGTAGATATCGGAGCAAAAACTGCTGCATACGTTCCCACAAAAGAAGCTATTGTTGATAAGAATGTGCCAATAGAAGAAACTTTAAAAAAAGGACAAGAATATGAATTTTTAATAATTCGTGAAGAAGACGAAGACGGAAGATTCATGCTTTCATATAAGAAAGTTGCAATGGCATACAGTTGGCGTGAACTTGAGCAATTAAAGGCAGATGATGCAACTGTTGAGGGTGTTGTTGTTTCAGTCGTAAAAGGCGGTATACTTGTTGAAGTTAAAGGAGTCAGAGGATTTGTTCCCTCCAGCCATCTTAAATTAAAATCGGGAGAAAATATGGTTGGTGAAACTCTTGAATTAAAAATACTTACAATGGATATTCAACAAGGAAACTTTATTTTATCAAACAGAAAAGTTTATTCTGATGATAAAGAAGATTCTAAAAAAGATATATTTGAATCAGTTGAAGTTGGACAAGTAGTAAAAGGTGATGTTGTAAGAATTACAGATTTCGGAGCATTTGTTGACATCGGAGGAGTTGATGCATTATTACCTCTTTCTCAAATCTCATGGAGATGGGTTGACCATCCTTCAGACATATTAAAAGTCGGAGACGAAATCAACGTTGAAATTATTGTTATTGATAAAGATAAACAAAGAATCAGCTTAAGTTTAAAAAATCTTGAAAAAGATCCTTGGCTTGAAGCTAAAGGCAAAATCTCTGACGGAGATAAAATAGAAGGTACCATAACCAGAATTAAACATTTTGGTGCTTTTGTTGAAGTATTCCCGGGGGTTGAAGCTCTTTTACCAAATAACGAACTTATTGATTATCAGAATCAAAATTCTACCATTTTAAAAGTAGGGGATAAAATTCAAACAACTATTTTAAAATTTAATCCTGATGACAGAAGAATCAGTTTAAGTATAAAAAATGAATAATCATAAAAAAATTATAGTTTTTTCAGGTAAACAATTTGCCGGTAAAGATACTGTAGCTAAAATTTTATTAAATGAATTTAAAACTTTTAAAAGAATAGGTATTGCTGATGCAATAAAAATGGAATATTCCAAAAAAACAGGGCTAAGTCTTGATGAAATTGAAAAAAATAAATCTACTTACAGGCAGGATTTAATTGATTTGGGTAATTTAGGAAGAAGTATTAATCCCGATTATTGGCTTAATTCTATAATCGAATATAAAGGGAATACAATAGTTACGGATATAAGAGTCAAGCATGAATATGATTTATTCAAAAATCATGGTGCATTTAGCATAAGAGTTGAAGCTTCACCGGAGATAAGAAGCAAAAGAGGAACACTTTCTTCATCTGATGATTCCACCGAAACTGAGTTAGATAATATAAATGACTGGGATTATGTATTATATAATGAAGGAAGTTATGAAGAATTAATAAAAAATGTTTCAAAATTAATTGAATTATTAAAAAATAAATTCAATAAAGATATTTAATTCTTGGTTATATATAATTAGTCCCTGAAACAATTTCAGGGTGACAGATTTAGCCATTTAGTGGAATTTGCTAATAAGTCTTTAATCTGATGTTGACATTAGATTATGTGCAAGGTAAACTTTAAAGATAATGTACAAGAGTGTACATGTGTTAGATAGGTACACCGCTTATAAATGCTAAATGCTGCGGTGCCTTAAATGAAAGGAATAAATCATGTTCGCAATTATTGAAACAGGCGGAAAACAATATCAAGTTACAGAAGGTCGTTATGTTGATATTGAGTTGTTAGAAAATGAACCGGAATCAAAAGTTGTATTCGAAAAGATTATAATGCTTGTAAACGGAAAAAAATCAAAACTCGGACATCCGTATGTAAAAAATGCAAGTGTTGAAGGAAGTATTGTTAAACATGACAAAGATAAAAAAGTCATTGTTTATAAACAAAGAGCAAAAAAAGGATACAGAAGAAAACAAGGTCACAGACAAAACTTTACAAGAGTTATGATTAACAAAATCAGAACTACAGCTTCTAAAGCTAAATCAGAATCAACAGAAACAACGACAGAAGAATAAATTAAATTAAGGAGAATATAAAATGGCACATAAAAAGGGTGTCGGATCGAGTAAAAACGGTCGTGACAGTGAAAGTAAACGCTTAGGTGTTAAAAAATTCGGCGGTGAATCTGTTAGCGTCGGTAATATTATAGTTCGCCAAAAAGGTACTAAATTCCATCCGGGCAATAACGTTGGTATGGGTAAAGATTATACTCTTTTCTCTTTAATTGACGGCGTTGTTAAATTTGAACCTCATAGACGTGACAGAAAACAAGTTAGTGTTTATGCTGAATAACAATTTTATAAAAAAAGAACAACAAATGTTGTTCTTTTTTTATTAATTTTTTTTATTATATTGATATTTTTTTTAATTTTGAGTTAAAATATACATGTAAAATTAATGCCGAATAATTATATTATTATCACTATACAGAGAAATTTATGATTAATACTATTTATATAAAACAAAACAAATCTAAAGTCCTTGTAAAAAATATACCGGAAAACGTATTTTTATTACCTAAGTGGGAAAAAATAAAAACTTTTTCCGTTATTCAAAATAATTTATTTTTCAAAAAAACTATTTTGAATCTAAGTCTTTTTAGAAAATTTTCTTCAAAAAACATGCTTGAAAAGTATTGTATTAAAACTCAAGATAATGTTGAATTAGCTAATATGGATTTAAGAATTTACAAAGACTGTGTATATATTATTAATTTAAATTTTCAAAATAACAATAATATCAGTAATATATTGCTGGAATTAATTCAAGTAGCTATTGAAAAGTCATTATATAATACAACTGAAGAAGAATTAAAAATAAACTTAAATTTTCCTTTAAATAAAAGAAATAAAATAAAAAAACTTTTAACATCCAACGAATTTTTTGCTGAAGAAAATCAAAGCGATTATGAAAAAGAGATGTTTGGTGAAACTTTAACATTTAAAATGACAAAATCATCAAAATGGATGAAAATAATAAAACAAGCTCCGATATTAATAAATAATCCTTTTTAAATAAAGCGTAAACTTCATATATATAAATGATTTGATAATTCAGTTATGATAATAAAATTGTATTAGTACAATTTTAACTTTTTCTTTTTGGTGAGTTAATGAGCGAACAGACTGAAAATAACATATTTGGGCATATAAAAAGGATTTCTGATGAAGAATTAGAATCACTTTGGCTTGCGTATTTAAAAGATAAAACCAATAAAATATACAGAGATCAATTAATAGTTCAATATATATACCTTACAAGATATGTTATAAACAGGATTCAAATAAGTCTTCCTTATAATGTAGCAGTAGAAGACTTAACCAGTTTTGGAGTGGAAGGTCTTATAGATGCAATAGAAAAATTTTCTCCGGAAAAAGGTGCAAGATTTGAAACTTACGCAATAATGAGAATCAGAGGTACCGTTATTGACAAAGTTCGTTCACAAGATTTACTTCCAAGAAGTACAAGAAAAAAAATTAAAGAAATAAAAAATGCAATAGAAAATCTTAAGCAATCACTGGGAAGAACTCCTTCTCTTCAGGAAATTTCCAATCATCTCAATATGGAAAAAGACAAAATTAATTCTATTCTGGCAGAAGATACTTCTATTGGTTCTTTATACGATAAGAAATATTCTGACGATGAAGGTATTGAATTAATTGATACCATTGAAGATACTAATTATTTAAATCCTTTAGATAAACTTGAAGCAAGTGACGTTAAAAAGGAACTTCAATCTGCTCTTTCGAAACTTCCTGAAAGAGAAAGAACTGTTATGATTCTTTATTATCATGAAAATATGACACTTAAAGAAATTGGTGAAGCTATTGAAGTTACAGAATCAAGAGTTTGTCAGATTCACGCTCAGGCTATCATGAAACTCAGAAATATACTCAATCAAAATAAAGTTGATAAAACTTCTTTTAAATAACATTTGATATTAATTCAAAATCAAATCTCTTATTATTAATTTTTTCTTGATTATATTCAATTTGACTATTAACAAAATTTTTTATTATTTCATCCATTTTCTCTTTATCAGAAATATTAATACATTTTAAATTAAACTCTTTATTTAATTCTTCAATCTTTATATCATAATTAACAGGTAACAATTTAACATTTGATTTTATTGCAATTAAACAAGCATGATATCTCATGGCTATTAAAGAATCCAACTCAACTATATTATTAATAATATTTTCATTTGAAATATTTTCTGCTATCGAAACTTTTAATTGGGGATTTATTTTTTTTAAATAAGACTCAAATTTACTACAAATTTTAAAATCCAGCTTATTTTGAAGAGGCAAAAGAACAATTTCCCGATTAAAGAAATATTCATTAACACAATCAGCAAGCTTATATAAAAAGTCATCATCAAAACCTTTAAATTCTCTTAATTGTATTCCTATTTTGCCAGTTTTCGCAGGCAAATTTAAATCAATATTCCAAACAGGGTCAGATGTTTCAAAAGAATTTATTCCCTGACTTTTAAGAAGTTCATAACTTTTTTTATCTCGAACAGTAATTAAATCAGCTTTTTTCAATAATAATGCGGTAAAAAAAGCCAAAATTTTATTATTTACTGGACCGATTCCCTGAGCAAAAATTATTACTTTTTTTCTGAACATTAATGCAAGAAAAATAACACCAAGATAATATATAATACTCTTTTTACTTGTAACATCCTGTAAAAGACTTCCACCACCTGAAATAAGACAATCTGAAGAAAAAATTGCTTTTATTACTTCAATGATTTTAAAAGAATTAACACTTTTTACATTATATATTTGTTCTGTTTTTTGAGGATTAGACGAAAAAACGGTTATCTGAGCATTACAGGAAATTTTTTTTAAATTTTCAACAAGTATTTTAAGAATAGTTTCATCACCGAAGTTATCAAAACCATAATATCCCGAAATACAAATTTTTTTAACCATTTTGACCCTTAAAAATTGAATAAACTTCATCATAATAAGGTATAGATTTAATAGCACCGTAGTTTTTTATTTGCAGACCTGCAACAATAGCACCTAAACTTACCGCTTTAAACACGGACATGCCAGAAGAAATTCCGTGTAA
>CANQOM010000036.1 GCA_947625445.1 Candidatus Gastranaerophilales bacterium | reverse complement strand
GCTCTCTCTGTTGTAATAGGTTCAGCCGTTACACGTCCGCAGTTAATAGTTAAAAGGTTTATTGAAAGAGGTATTTAATGACAAAGGTTTTAGCAATAGATGTAGGCGGAACTAAAATCGTATATAGTGTTATTAATGAAAACGGAGAATTTTTAAAAGAAATTAAAAGAACTTCAACTCCAAAAAATATTGAAGAATTACAAAATCTGTTCAAAAAAATAATAAAAGAATATGAAAATGAAATTGATATAGTATCATTTGCAACTGCCGGTGCGGTAAATATATCAAATACATCTGTAGAATCTTCAACTCCAAATATGCCTGAAGGTTATAATAAGTTAAATTTTTCACAATTAAGCAATAAACAAGTATACGTAGAAAATGACGCCAATGCGGCAGCATGGGCTGAATATAAAATCGGGGCAGCAAAAGGAGAACAAAATACAATAACAATAACTATAGGTACAGGCGTTGGAGGAGGATTTATAACAGACGGAAGACTTTTAAGAGGCAAATCCGGCAGAGGCGGTGAAGTAGGAAGTATGAAAATTAACTCTAAAGGCAGAATTTGTACTTGTAAAAGAAAAGATTGCTATGAGAGTTATGCTTCAGGTACTGGACTTAAAAATACCGCTTATGAAACTGCTCTTAATGATGAAACTTTTAAATACTCTATTTTCAAAAATAAAACACCTAATGAAATTACAACCTACGATATTATTGCAGGAATAAAAGAAAATGATGAATATTCACTAAAAGTTTTTGATATATGGAAAAAAGATTTAATCATAGGATTAATCAATATTGCAAACATATTTGACCCTGAAAGTATAATCATTTCAGGAGGAATGGGAGAGTTTATTGATACAGAAGAAATACAAAATGCAATAAATAAAGAAATAGTAGTATCTGATGTAAAAGTCAAATTGGCAGGTGCAGGCAATTACTCAGGCATGATTGGAGCTGCATTGCTTGCCTGTGAAAAGTTTTCGACATATTAATAAATTTTATGTATAATACTAGTAAAAGATTATGAGGTTTAGAATGAAAATTGTTCTTAAGATAGCATGTATTATTTTAGTAATCTACAGTATATATTTTCCGTTTTCCTATTTTAAAAAATACCCTGATATTCAGACTGTAAGAGTATCTCATATTCTTGTAGATACTGAAAAAGAAGCTATTGATATTAAAAATCAAATAGAAAAAGAAGGCAAAAATTTTGAAGACTTAGCACATAAGTATTCAAAATGTCCGTCAAAAGAGAATGGCGGCGATTTGGGTTACAATGAAAAAGAAAGATTATTGCCTGAATTTACCGATGTAGCATTTAAATTACCTGAGAGAAAAGTCTCAGAACCATTTAAAACTAAAGTTGGTTGGCATATTGCAAAAGTATACAGAATTAAATATTTTTCTGATAAAGAAAATTTTGAAAGAAGATATTATTCAAGTTTTTTTAATACAAATGATATAGATAAATTCTTGAATAAATAATTTTTTTTAGATATAATTCTACTGTTCAAAAGTTAAGAGGTCTATTTATGGCAAGAAATCAACTCCCTGAAGGTGTAGGGAAAAAAATTGTTGAAGCATTAAAACGACAAGCAGAAGCAGATATTACTCCTGTTGATGATAATGAAAGTTTGTTATCAAATTCAGTTCCTTTAACAAATATAAATGAAGTTGAAGTATTAAATAATGAATCTGATAAAGAAGAATTAGAAACATTTGATAATTTAATTGTTGAAGAAGACATACCGTCATTAAAAGAATCTGAAACTTCACAAGAACCTATCATTAATGATTCTATTACGGAAGAAAATGAAAATATTATTAATGAAATCAACATAAATACAAAACCTGAACAGATAACAGTTAATAAACAAATCAAGGAAGAACCTAAAATAATGTCAGGTTTTAATGTTACACCTCAACCTCAAATATTAAAACAAACCAATTTTGAACAAGAAAAAAATAAAACTATATTTGTTCAGCCAAATCAAATTAATTTACCTTCCAATGTTGCGGTGTTGAGAAATTTAATAGCTAGCCTGCCTGCAGGTGTTTCCAAACAAACAGGTGCTTTAATTATAAAACAAACTCTTGAAGCAATGGGGATTCCTATGAATAATGTTTTAAAAGAAGCTCAAGAAGTTCAAGAACAATTAAACATTTCTACAAGAGAGTGTATGATTAAAATTCAGGAATATAAAACTAATATTATGCAGCTTGAACAATCCGTTCAAGATTATCAAAAAACTGTTACTCAAATAAACGATTTAGTAAGCTTATTTTTAATGACAGATAAATAATTATAGATTTAATTTAGTGTTACAACCGTAAAGTTAATCACATTTTGCTTCACTGCATATACAGGCTTGATTACATTCATTTATTTACAGTGCATATTTGCCAGATTTAACTTATTGTATAAATTTACTCTGACAACTTTCTTTTTTAGCCTTTTTCCAAAGTTCATCCCACTCTTGAAGGTTCAAGTGCTCAAGTGATTTATTTGCATTTTTTTCCATCAATTTAAATCTGTTAATGAATTTTTTATTAGCCTTTAATAAAGCTTGTTCAGCATCAATTTTATTCCATCTGGCAAGGTTAACAACCGCAAATAAAATATCTCCGAGTTCTTCTTCTTTATTTTCAAATGTTTTGGCATTACGAAATTCATCAATTTCAGATAAAACACAATCATATAAAGAGGATTCATTAGGCCATTCAAAACCAACTTTAACTGCTTTTTTACTTATTTTTTGTGCGCTCATTAATGCAGACTGGCTTTTTGATATTCCGTCCATTAGAGATGTTCTGTGAGGCTTTTCTTCTTTTTTTAACTTTTCCCAATTATCTAAAATTTCATCAGTAGAATTTACTTTAACATTCCCAAAAACATGCGGATGTCTGTGAACTAATTTGTCTGAAATTCCTTTTGCAACATCTTCTATATTAAACTCATTATATTCTTTTGCAATCTGAGAATGTAAAACAACCTGTAGAAGTACATCACCCAATTCTTCCTGAAGATGTTTAACATCATTATCATCAATAGCATCAACTGCTTCATAGGCTTCTTCTAACATATTTCTTTTTAAAGTCGCATGAGTCTGTTCTCTGTCCCAACTACATCCATTTTCACTTCTTAATATTTCTATTATTTCTATTAAACGTTCTAAATTAGGATAATTCATATTATCTCACCATTTGATCAACTGTCATTATTAAAATACCTTGTCCTCCGAGTTTTTTAAGTTTGTCAATACTGTCAAAGACCTTATCTGCATCAACTACAACGTGCATAACAACATGTTCATCATCACCTGCCAAAGTCATAATTGTAGGTGATGAGAGTCCGGGAAGAAAGCTTCTTATTTCATCTAATGAACTTTTTGGTACATGCGCCATCAAATATTTTTTTTGTCTTGCATCTATTACTGATTTTAAAGCTCTTAATATAATTTGAGTTTTTTCTTGTTTTTCTGCGTTTAAATTTTTATTGGAAATAACAACTGCAGTTGATTCTAAAATTTTATCAATAATTCTAAGTTTATTAGATTTTAAAGTAGTCCCTGACGAAGTAATATCAACAACAACATCAGCCAAACCCAATCTTGGTGTTATTTCTGTTGCTCCGGATACTTCTATTATTTTAGGATTTTTCCCCAGTTTTTGAAAATATTCTTTAGCAATATTAGGAAAAGAGGTTGCAACTTTTAAATTTTGGGGTAAATCTTGTGATACTTTATAAGAATCTTCTTCTTTAACTGCCACTACCATTTCACAGTATCCAAAATCTAAATCCATTATTTTATCTACATCAGATTTTAATTCAGTTAAAATATCAAATCCTGTAAACCCGATATCTGCTATACCGTTTTCAACAAACATAGGTATATCTTGTGTTCTGACAAATATTATTGAATATTTTTTATCCTTAGTTGTAACTTGCAGAGTTCTTTCATCTTTTGAAGGAAAAACAAGACCTGCACAATTTAATAAATCATATATTTTTTCAGATAATCTTCCCTTATTCGGGATAGCAATCTTTAACATATCCATCTCTTTACCTTCTATTCTTATGTTAATTATAAATTTTCTTCACCTTTTAAAGTTATTACAATATCGCTGGAATTACAATAAGTTCTGACCGGATTATGCACATATTTAAAATGGGAAATATCACTGACATTTCTTCGAATTGACTTAATAATATCCTTTGTTATTAATGTGTTAAAACCAACTATTTCAGATTTTTCTATTTGAGAAGATTTACCTATACAATTAACTTCATAACCCAATGTTCTTAATTCTTCTTTAATTTCAAAAGCTTGAGGTTCTTTATCTCTTGAATATAAAATCCCTATAGAAATTTCTTCATTAGACATATCAGCTTTTTTTCTGTATATAAGCCTGTTAATAGTTTGTTGTGTTTTATCCGGATCAAGAATCCAATAGCTTATAATTCCTTTTTTATTTGGAGCACCGGGAAGCATCATAAATTCTACTTTATTTAAATCTATTTCTCTGGCTATTGCTGCATATTGAGACATTTGATATAAATTTAAATCTGTTCTTGTATAAAGACTTGCTATTTTAAGAGCTTCAGGAATTTTTCTTAATGCGTCGGGAGATTTTATTTTTTCTATTAAAGCCTTTATAAATTTTTGTTGACGATGAACTCTTCCTATATCACCTAAAGAATCTTTTCTGAATCTTAAATATTCTTCAGCTTCTTTCCCGTTAAGAATGTAATCACCTTTATCAAAATTAATATTAAGTTTTGCGCTATAATCCCTATAATGCATCTTACTATCTATATGTATAGGCACTCCGCCTATAGCATCGATAAGCTTTCTAACACCTTCGGTATTTACAACTATATAATTATGAATTTTTATACCTAATGTTTCTTCTATAGTTTTTTTAGTTAATTCAATTCCACCCAAAGCATACGCAGAATTTATTTTTTGAATTCCATGTTCATCAGCAAGATACACTTTACTGTCCCTTGGTATAGATATAGCATTTACACTTTTTCCGTGTATATCTATACTCAATATAATTATAGTATCCGAACGCACACCTGAAAACGGCAGTGTATTCGGGCCGTTTGTATCAACTCCTAAAACCAATATATTTTGATATTTACTTAACATCTTAAAATTGAATTTTGAAGGTCTTAAATCCTCTCTCGTTTGTTCTTTTACTTCCGCTATTTTCATTTGTGTATAATTAGAAAACAATTCTTCAATATTATCAAAATTATTAAATACTATCGACAAAACATATGCTAATAAAATTACCAAAAATAATGAAACAATAAATTTAAAAGAAGCGAATATACTTTTTGTTTCATGTTTTTTAGGTTCTTTATATTTCAAAAATATGCTATATTGTTCGTCTTTATCTTTTAACTCTGACATTAATTAGTTATCCTTATGCTTGATATTATTTTACTTCAAAAAACATGAAATTAGTATATATTCTATAGCACGATTCAAAAAAATAAATTATCCACTTAACTGATATTTAGACAAAGATTTAATTACAAATACAATCAACAATACCCTTAAGCGCTATTTTGACATGTGCATAATTAAGACCGCCCTGCATATAAACTGCATAAGGTTGTCTTAAAGGGCCGTCAGCAGAAAGCTCAATAGTAGAACCTTCTATAAATGAACCGCCTGCCATAATTAACTTATTGTCATATCCCGGTACTTCATCAGGAATCGGAGTTAAATAAGATTCAACAGGAGAGTACATTTGAAGTGTTTTACAAAATTCTATTAGAGGTTCAGGCGAACCAAATTTAATTGTTTGTATTATATCAGTTCTTATTTCATTTGGTTTTGGGGTAGAAATAAATCCTATATCTTCAAATACCTGAGAAGCAAGAATAGCACCTTTAATAGCTTCAGATACAACAGATGGTGCCATAAAAAGCCCTTGAAATATCAACCTTAATTGATTAAGCATTGCTCCGCCTTCAGAACCTATACCGGGAGCAGTAAGTCTGTATGCAGATTGGTCAACATATTCTTCTTTTCCTGCTATATATCCGCCTGCTTCAACTATACCTCCTCCGGGATTCTTTATTAACGAACCGGCTATTAAATCAGCACCTACTTCTGTAGGTTCAAGTTTTTCAACAAACTCTCCGTAACAATTATCAACGAAACAAATACATTCAGGATTCTTAGATTTTACTGTTTCAATAATTTTTTTAATAGTTTCTATATTTAAAGATTTTCTTAGCGAATACCCTCTTGAACGCTGAATTAATACCATTTTTACAGTCTTATCAATTTTATTTTTTATACCTTCTATATCTACATCCATATCATTAATTAAGGGTACTTCATCATAAATAATTCCATGTCCGATTAAAGAAGCTCTTTTATCTCCTCTTTTCCCGATAACTTCTTCCATAGTATCATAAGGTGAACCTGCAACAGATACCAGTTTTTCTCCATATCTTAAATTTCCGAATAATGCACAAGCTAAAGTATGAGTACCGGATACAAAATGATTTCTAACTATAGCTTTCTCCGTTTTAAAAACCTGGGCAAAAACTTTATCTAAAGCTTCTCTTCCCATGTCATCATGACCATAACCTGATACACTGTTAAAATGTTCAAGCCCTATTTTGTTATCATAAAAAGCTTTTAATACTTTTTCCTGATTATATTCTTTTACTTCATCTACAAGTTCAAAATATTTTTTTACTTTTAATTCTGCATTATTTACTATATTATTCTTGTCCATATTTTTATAAAATCATAAAAAAATGACATATTCAAGTTGTATAAAAAAGGCTAATATGAGATAATTAATACAAACAAAGAGGGATATATGATTTCACAAAAACTATTAATAGCAGATGATGATAATGAAATAAGAGAATTATTAGAATTTGATTTATCCCATAGCGGTTATATGGTTGACAGTGCAAAAGACGGAGAAGAAGCACTCCAAAAAGCACTAACAGGAAATTATGATTTAATTTTACTGGATGTAATGATGCCGAAAATAAACGGATTTGACGTGTGTAAAAAAATCCGTTCCGCAAAACCCGAAATTCCTATATTAATGTTAACTGCAAAAGGAACAATAACTGATAAAACACAAGGTTTTAATTCCGGGGCTGATGATTATATAGTAAAACCTTTTGATATCCAAGAAGTTCTATTAAGAGTAAGAGCGCTTGTAAGAAGAAGTCCCAACATAAAAACTCAATCAACCGGTGAAATATTAAAAGCAGGTGATATAGAACTTTTCCCCGATACATTAGAAACAGAAATAAAAGGAAAAAGTATTAAATTAACTCCGACAGAATTTGAAATTCTTTATTGTCTTTTACAACACTTTAATAATTCGGTAACATTAGCAATTCTTTTAAATGAAGTATGGGGATATAACTCGGATGACGATGTAAGAATGCTCAGAGTTCACGTTGGAGGTTTAAGGCAAAAAATAGAACAAAACCCAAAAATTCCGGAATATTTGCATACTGTAACTAATGTAGGATATAAGTTAACTCCTTTCGGTGATGAACAAGATTAGGTATTCTTATGAAATTCAAACGACTTAAAATAGTTGAACAAATTATTATTATTTCTTTAATAGGTGTGCTTGTACCTTCTGTTATATCTTGGTTTGTTATAAATAATGTAAGCCAGCATTCATTAAGGCAAGAATTGGGTAATTCCGCCCAAATGTTTGCTAAAATCATTGAAAATAATATTTTTTCAGTTATTAATTCAGACCAACACAGATTAGAAGAAATAGTTATTTCTTTAAAACATATCCCGACTGAATCAAAACAAAATACTTTCTTAAAAGATTTAGCTATAAATTCTTATATATTTAAAAATTTTGAAGTAATACGTCCGTCTGAAAACCCTGATTTTGTTCCGTCAGACAGAATTATCTATGAACCTGAAACTGAAAAACTATGGATTACTGATAAAATTCACGACGATAAATATATAAAAGCTGAAGTTAATACTAAAATTATAAAAGATAATATTTTAAACAATATTTCTCAGGAAAAAAACAGAAGAATATATGTAGTTGATAAAAAAGGAAAACTTGTTTTTTCACTTAATTACGATGAAGAAGATTTTCAAAAAAGTATTAAACAATTGCCGGTAAATCTCGTAAATAACATAGCAACAAGGTTTGAAGAAATAAAGAATCAACCCAGAGTTTACTTAAAAATGGATGATATTGGCTTAATCATCATAGTTAATACATCTGAGCAGCTCACAGAATCAACAATAAATAAAGCAAGATTAAAGATTCTTGCAGCTTTTTTAATCGCAGCTGCAGTTACACTCTTACTGACTTTATTTTATAGCTATTATTTATATTTCAATATTCGTAAATTTTTCAAAGGAATTATAGCAGTAGAAAGAGGAAATTATAAAAAACAAATAACTCCGCTAACAAATATATTTACACCTCGTGAAATAATTTTTCTGTCAGAAGAATTTAACAGTATGATTACAGAAATCAATGCGACATATAAAAAATTAAAAGAAAAAAATAAAGAATTAAAACAATTGGACAGTTTTCGTTCAAATTTAGTCGATACGGTAAGTCATGAACTGAGAACACCACTAACCAGTATAAGAGGTTATACATCAAGACTTTTAAGAACAGATATTGAAATAGATGAAGAAACAAAACATAAATCTCTTTTAATTATTAAACAACAGTCAGAACGATTATCAAGAATGATAGAAGATTTACTTGTAATACCTGATATAGAAGGTGCTAAATTAAACATCAATTTTGAAAGCGTAAATTTATTAAATTGTGTTGAAGCATCAATATATTCTGTAAAAAATATAGAAACAAGAGAAATAGAAAATAATGTAACTAATGATTTTCCTCTCTTATTAGCAGATAAAGACAGATTAGAACAAGTATTGATAAATATACTGGGGAATGCAAATAAATATGCATACCCTGATACACCAATAAAAATAGATGCCAAAATTGAAAATAACAAAGCAATAATAAAAATATCAAATCAAGCTGATTATATTGATAAACAAACCCTTCATACACTGTTTGATAAATTTATAAGATTAGATGATAAAACAACAAGAACAACGAGAGGAACAGGTTTAGGACTTTTTATTGTAAAAGGATTAATAGAAGCAATGAATGGTAATGTCCACTTAAAATCAACACCTGATAATATATTCTGTGTAAAACTAATATTACCATTATATGAAAAGGAAAATGAAAATGAATCTTGAGTATATGAAAGAAGCCATAAAAATGGCAAAAAAATCAGGAAATGACATACCAATTGGTGCAATAATAGTTAAATCCGGAAAAATAATATCAAAGGCAAATAATGAACGTGAAAAGAATCAGGATGTAACTTCACATGCAGAAATTTTGGCAATACAAAGAGCTAATAAAAAATTAAAAAATTGGCGGCTTAATGATTGTGAAATGTATGTAACACTTGAACCTTGTCCGATGTGTGCAAGTGCTATCATACAATCAAGAATAAAAAAAGTATATTTCGGCGCTTATGATTTATTAAATGGTGCTTTAGGTTCCAAGTCTGATATGTCTAAAATTATGGAATATAATTTAGAATATAAAGGCGGAATTTTAGAAGAAGAATGTTCTGAATTATTAACTAAATATTTTGAAAGATTAAGATAATGCTTAAAACTGTACTCGATAAATATCTTTTGGAATATGAAACAAAAGATTTCATAAAAGATGATCCTGTTCAATTTATCCATAAATTTAAAGATAAAAAAGATATTGAAATAGCAGGATTTATAGCTTCAATGTTTGCATACGGAAAACGAGAAGTATTTATTTCCAAATTACAACACATTTTTGATCTTATGGAAAATATGCCCTGCTATTATATTAAATCATTTGACTACAACGATAATAACGTAAATAATTGTGATTACAGATTTTCAAAAGATTGTGATTTTATAGAAATACTTAGAATATTAAATAAACTTTATAATGAAAATGAAACAATAGAAACACTTTTTAAGTATTCATATAATCAGAAACATGATATATGGCAAATGTTTCAGGGTGTTGTTGATTATTTTTATGCAAATGTAAATAACAGAAAAATAACAAACGGATTTTACCATATGCTGCCAAACCCAAAAAAGAAAAGTGCATTAAAACGATTAAATATGCTAATGAGATGGTTTGTAAGAAAAAGCGATGTTGATATAGGTATATGGGAATTTATAAATAAATCCGAATTACTTATTCCGCTGGATACTCATGTAGCTAAAATAAGCAGAAAACTTGGGCTTTTAACAAGAAAAGATAACGGATATGAGAGCGTAATTGAAATAACAAATAATCTTAAATCTTTTGATTCTACAGACCCGATAAAATACGATTTTGCACTTTTCGGCTACGGAGTTAACAATAAAATTTAAATTACATTATTTGAAATAACAACAGGTACTTGCCTATCCAAAGCATCAGGTAAAATATAATCTTTAGATAATTCATCTTCTTTTACTAACGAAGCAAGAGCAAAAGCACAATTTAACTTCATTTCGTTAGTTATCTTTTTAATATTGTGTTTTAATACACCGTTAAATAAACCCGGAAATACAAGTGAATTATTAATTTGATTATTAAAATCACTTCTGCCGGAAGCAGCAATAAAAGCACCATATTCAATTGCTTTATCAGGCAAAATTTCAGGGACAGGATTTGCCAGAGCAAATATAATCGGATTGTTATTCATAGATTCAATCATATCTTTTTTCAAAATATTAGGTGCTGATAGTCCTATAAATACATCAGCACATTTAATTCCTTCTTTTAAATCTGATTTAAAATTATCTTGGTTAATATAATTTAAAATTTCTTCATGTGCAAAATTATTATTACTTCTTCCTTTATATAAAGAACCATTAGAGTCAAACATAAGAATATTTTTAGCTCCCGCCGAAATTAAAAGTTTACACACCGCAATAGCAGCAGCTCCTGCACCTGAAAATACTATTTTTACATCTTCTATATTTTTTTTAGCAAGATATAAAGCATTTAATAACCCTGCAAGAACAACTATAGCAGTGCCATGTTGATCATCATGAAAAATAGGAATATCAGCTTTTTTTATTAATTCATTTTCAACTTCAAAACAACGTGGAGCTTGAATGTCTTCAAGATTTATCCCTGAAAATGAATTTTGAATCAAAAGTACAAGTTCAATAATTTCATCTGAATTTTGAGTTTTAATACACAAAGGCATAGCACTTACATTACCTAATTCCTGAAACAGTACTGATTTTCCTTCCATAACGGGAAGTCCTGCAATACCTGATATATTACCCAAACCCAAAACTGCACTTCCGTCAGAAACTATTCCTATAGGCTTTGGTTGAACATCTTGCGTTAATTCTGTCTCTATTACACCGCCTGCCATTTTTCTTAATTGCAGTGATTTTTCACTTGTTGTTCCCTCTAATTTATCATAGCTGAACATGAATAAATTTTTTGAAACACAAAGAAAATATTCTTTTAAATTTTTAACAGACCCTTTTAAAACAGGAACAGATACATTAAAATCTATATCTTTCACACTGTTTTCTATTAAACTTAAATCAAAAGCACCAAATGAAGGTTCAATATTTTCTACAACAAATTTTATTTTGTTTGCATCTTTCGAGTTTATTTCTATCGGATATGCATCTATACTTAGAGCGCTCTTTAGAAATATAGAGCGCTCAAGCGATTTTTTATAGTCAAATGATATTACCGCAACAGAATTTTCTTTATTTGTATATTCATACGCTAAATTAGGATTTTCTTTTATTTTAAGGCAAGAAGCCGCAACTCCCGGAGTATATACTATAGCTAAAGAATCCTTATCTTCAACGCTTACTTTTGATACTATTTTTATTCCGTCATACTTTGGCATTATTTTCTTACTTTATTTTCTTTTCCCGACATAAGTCTTTTAAGATTGTCCTGATGCAAGAATATTACAAGTATTGCACATACCGCACAATAAATAATGTAATAACTATTTTGATTAAATAAACTCATTAATAAAGGAGTTAAACATATAGCAACCACAGAACCCAAAGAAACATACTTAGAAAAGAATGTTATAATACCCCAAATAGCAGCAGCAATAAGTCCGATTAACGGATTTAAAGCAATAATGGTACCCATACTGGTTGCAACAGACTTTCCGCCTGTAAAACCAAGAAATACAG
>CANQOM010000035.1 GCA_947625445.1 Candidatus Gastranaerophilales bacterium | reverse complement strand
CTTTTTTTCTGCCCCTCCCGTCCAAACTCCTTCAAGATTTTCAGGTGCCTTGATTTGAGGTTCAAAATTTATAGGTTTTAATTCCCAGTCATAATGTGATTTTCTTGAAAGTTCCGATGGTAAATAATTTTTATGACACAATGTTAATACATCTGCATTTTGAGCATATTTTATATTAAACAAATCTGTTGAAGAGTATCCTGTTTCAATCTCTACAGGTTCTAAAGAATGCTCTGTTTCTTCGGGATGAACTATTAAACTTCCGTCTTTTATAAATCTTGCATAATTATTACCCAATTCTATAATATAAGTCTGTTCCGTATTAAATGAAAAAGGAATTAATCTTATAAGAGAATCAGAATTTTTAGCTTCACATACAAATTCAAGTCCGGCTCTGTTGCTAACGCTTCCTTCTGCTCTGACAAAACCATTTTTTAAGGTTTTAAGTCCTATAGCATATTTTGCTAAATCATTTCTGGCATAAAGAGCAGGACTAAGTTCTCCTCCCGTAAAAGAAGTTTGGGTATATCTAGTCATATTAATTCACCTTATTTTTTATTATCTTTCGTCAATCCAATTACATTTATCCTGAGTTTTTATATATCCCTCCGAAGCATTTAATACCTTTGCCTTTGCAAGCATATTTGTATATACATTTAAGCAATCACTTTGGATACTTCTGTTACCTGTTATTGCAGGTGCACTGAGAAATGATAAATACCAGCATAATGCCATAACAAAATCACTTGAAAAAAATATCTCATTATCAATTAATTTTGTATATCTTAATGTAGCCGGAGCTATATTTGTATTAATTACTTTTTGTCCGCTCTGATTAGTTGCAACTTCAAACTCCACAACATCACTATCCGTATAAGGTACAATTTCTCGTGCGAATACACAATCATTAGGATAATCGTATTCATATAAAAATTTAGGATTTTTTGGAATATTCCCAGTTAAAGCAAGTTCTCTGTATGAATTTGCAAAATTCCAATCATAATCTTTTAAAACTTGTTCAAGTGCACTTTCATAAAATTCATTAAGGACTACAGTATTTTTGTCAGTTTGCGCAGCATTTTGTATTCCTACACTTACACGCAAATTTTTTAATGCAATGTTAAAAATTTTAGCTTTTGTATAATTCATTTTATTACTCCGTAATTAGATAAAATATTTAATCTAGTGTCGCAACCTTTCGCTTTCCGTCTTGAAATTGCTTTGCACTCAGTCATTCTCACTTAGTTGCAGTGTTTTTTGTAACACTTTCAGCGTACCCGTTAAAATTTATTCAAACCATTAAAAAAGAAGATATCCGGCATAATGCCGGATATCAAATGGAATGAGGATTATATATTATGAAAACTTCCTTCTAAACCGTCTGCTATACCTGCAAGTATTTTACCTTTTGTAGGTGTTGTACCTGTAACTGTATAATTCAAACGAACATAACCAAGATTTCCTTTCGGTAAGAAATCTATAGAAGAAACTTTTCCTTTCTTTAAATCTTCAGCAAGAATTGTTTGTTCTGTTAAATTTACACTTGATGAAAAATCTTCACTTTTAGAAGTTTGAACGGCAATAGTTAAACTTGTCAATTCATCAAAGTCTTCAGTTACTTCTATAAATAAAGGAATCGGAGTACCAAAAGAAACACCATAACCTCCTAAATCCAATATATTTTCCGATGGACCCGTAGCTTTAATTTCTTGATTATCTGAGAATAATTCTTGTTCATCTAAAATCATTTTGTTTCCTTTCTTTTTATGATACTAACGCTTCATCATTTACAATTTGTTCACACTCACGAATCGGAATATTTTTATAATGAAGTACATTTTCATTTAGATATTCTTTTATTGTGAAGTTAACATTTGTTTTAGACTTTAATTGAGCTTCAAAATACATTAAAACCGTAGAATTACAATATATACAAGTTTTACCTGTTTTAGCGAATCTTCTGATTTTGTAATAGGCTTTATTTAATAATTCTTCAATGTCAGGGGCCTCTTCCGTAGAAAGATTGTTCACGCTTATATTTGCTATACGGCAAGTAGAACGCCAATCTCTGACTGACAGTCCGACATCCATTTTAAAATGGTCTTGATATACTTTTCTTTTTCCGCCTGTGGCACTTGTTTCAGTCATAATGCCGTCATCTTTATGCTGAACACCTGCTTGTGAACCTTGCGGATATAATAAAGAAGTGTGTAAATCACCCCAGGTTACAAACCATATAGAAGTATTATCAGTCGATTTGCCACCTGCATCAATAATATTAGAACCTATTTTTTTAGAATCCGCAGATATTTTTGAATATCTTGCCGCCAAACCATCAAATGCCGCTGCGTTTTCTTTTATACTTCCGTAAAAAATAGTTTCCTGTAATTTTTGATTCATTGCTTCTATAAATGCAGAAGATTCTGATAACCTAAAAAGTTTAGGATTTTCACATTTATCAACCAAATCAACATCAACAATTGAATAAGTTTCGAGCATTCCTGTTACATCTTTAACTTGTTCTGTCGTTGATTTAGAAGAAGGTACATAACCGTATAACTTTCTAAAAACTGCTGAAGGAAGACCGGTTCTTATTGTTGTTATATGATTAGAGCCATCATTACATTGAAGCGCATTTGCATCTTGTAATACTTCATTAGTTTCTGACATCATTTCAATAATTTCTGCCGCAATTTTACCGTTTTCGGTTCTTTTAAATTTGTCAGCAAGCGTTAAATATCTTGAGCCAAGAGTTGCCATTTTGTTTTCCTTTCTGTCTTATATTACTGCATTGTAGGATAGAGAATATCTTCTCTGTTTTCTTTTTGAACCGCAGGTGAATTTACACCGAATATAAAATCATTTTGCATTTTCTTGCCAATGTTATAAAACATTTTTACAATTTGCGGATGACAATTTAAACCCGTCTCAGTAAGGATTTCTTGTACTTCATTATTGGCAAATTGAGTATAAGCAATATTTGCGGTTCTCATTGTTTTATCGAAGTTAGCACCGCCAATTTCTCTGTCATTAATAAGGCTATATCTGTAGTTTTCTACTTTTTGTCTCTGTTGTTCAGCTAAAGTTTTAGAGAAATTACTACCCGTTAACTGTGAAAGCTTTACTGCGATTGACATTAGTTCATTAGCACTTTTTTGTGACAAATTATATTTTCCTGCTAATTCATTAAATTCATTTAATAAATTTTCATCATAACAATAATTTTCCGGAAGTTTAACTCCGGAATAATCGTATTTATCCGGTTTACCAAAATATCCTTCACTATCTGAATCAGCAATCGTAAGATTTTCAGTTTCTGCGTTATTATACGCATTCTCTCCGAGTGCCGCAATTTGTTTTTGTTGTAAATTTTCTTCTGACATAATTTTCTCCTTTTCTTATGTTAATCCTAGTCTTGCCATTAAATCACTGCCATATGAATCAATACCTGCAATATTTTTTATAATTTCAGAACCTTGTTTAACCTGTTCAATAACATTTTGCTGACTTTGTATTTCTTCTTCTTTTTGTTTCTTTTTTTCAACTTCATGTGTAGGAACAATTTGCTCCGGAGAGATATTTACATAATCTGCATAATCATCAACTATCTTATTGGCATTCAGTTTATTTTTAAGTGAAGGATCCAAAGCCTGGGCCAAATTAATAGTAAAAGTTGTAAATCTTTCCATAGCTGAAATTTTTACTGCTTTTTGAGCTTGTGCAAGCGTGGAAACAAATTCAATATCCATATCGGAACCTATTATTTCTTGCGGTGGTTCCGGCAGAATATTTAGTTTTATACATTCCTGAAATACCCAATCTATAATATGGTTCAGTCCGTTATGTATTTGTTGTAAAAGAGGTGATAATAACACCATCTTTTCTTCCTTTAATTCATTAACTTCAGTAGCAGTTCTTGAACGTTCTGCCGTATTCAAAATCATTGCAAATAAATCATTATAAAATATTTCTTTTATAGATTCTTTTAATTTTTCAATAATAGAATCCACTTCAAGAACTCTCGGGTTAACTTCATATATAGGAGAAAGCCCACGTCCGTTCTCGTCTTCTTCAATAAAGGCAGCAGGCGCATCAATCATTTTTTTATTTTTTAAACTTGCAGGTCCCTTATATGTCGGACTTATCATTTTTTTTATAGCTTTACCTTCATCAATTACCATACTCATTAGTTGTTTAACATCCGGTAAAGCATTAATCCCCGGGCATTCAGAAGGATATATATCTTCTCCGTTAACCTCTGCTTCAAATATAGCATATGGAAATTTATCAAAACCTGATTTTGACAGAAATTTTTCTTCATTTGAAGAACATTCATAATATACGGATATATACTGTTTGTCTTCCGCCCAGACAGAATCCGGCATAAAATCTTTATTGGGTTCCACAAAATGAGCAATTTCAAACATTTCTTCATATCTGCCAGATTCTATAGCTTTTAAAACATCATTTGATACATTTTCTTCTCCGAAGTAATCATAAAGATTTTTTGCTGATTCCATATAAACCCTGCAAATAGTGTCAACTTCTCCCTTATCATTTTTAGCTATTCTGTATGACCCTAAAGGAAGAAGTTGACATCTCAGAATGGAGCTTTCATCACTTATTAAAGACAATACTGATATTCCGAAAACACCTAACTGCTTATATACAGAAGGCAAAACTCTATATAAATTTGAAGAATTAAAAATATCTCTAAAAAGATTTTCTACCTCAGAACACCAAGTTTTTACTTCATAACTCCCCTCCTGTCCGTAATTTCTCACCTTAACTTTAAACCAGTTAGTAGCAGGGCTTGTAGCCCCTGACATCATGCCGGAAGAAAAATTACGAACCGCAAGGAGTGGAGTAGAATCTTTAATTTTTCTGTTTTTTACAGGTTGTTTATTAACATTACGAGCTAAAAATCTTACTGAACGAGGCAAAAAATAATCAGCCAAATCCTGCCAATCAGGTTTAATTGCATTATAAGCAATTTCCAGTTCACCTTTTCTCAAATTAAAATATCTTTTGGAATATTTTGTTTCCTTCATTTTACTCTCCTAATAATTTTTTCTTTGAAGAAACAATATCATCTTCTATTCCTGTATTAGAAGTTCTGATATTTTCAGAGACAAGACCTTTTGTAGCTCCTCTGTTTTGAGCAGATGCCTTTTGAACTGAAGCATCGGCTTTTGTTGCTTCTTTTATTACTTCTGTTTGAATAGGTTGAACAGAAGGAATTTTCGGTGTTGTACACATAGTTTTTTCCTTTCTTTTAACTAATGCTTAGCCTTTTAGGCAATTCGTTCTTTATAAATTTTTCAAGATTATCAATCCTATTTAACCAGCCCTTTAAAAAAACTTTTTGAGTAGGATTATTTTTTACTATATTTTTATATTTTTCACGTCTTAAATTTAAAAATGTATTAATATTTCCATCGGATTTTAAATATAAACTTTTACCTAAAGCTACTCCGTGATTAACACAAGCATCAAATAAAACACAAGCTAATGCAGTATTTTCAATTTTATCTGCACCTGAAGCACACCAAAAATCTTCATAATAAAGATTGTAAGCTTCATCTTTGGTTATTTTGACAACTGACTGAGATGTTAAATTTTTCTTTTTTCTGAAAGCATCATAGGTTTTTTGCGTAATTCCGTAATTAGTAACCCCGCCTTTATCATATTTATGATTGCTATACCCACCTTCCGCTTTAAATAAATAGCTCATTATTAGACAAAATCTGTCTTTATCTTCCATAAAATTACCCCCTTAACGTGTTTTAATCATAAGGATCAAAATTAGAATCCAATATTACTGTCTCTTCTTTTTCATCAATAAGATATGAATAATAATTAATGGCATAAATACCCATCATAAGACTATCTGCAAAATCAGGACTTTCTCCTTGTTCTGCTTTCATATCTTTTTTAGATTGAATAAAAATTTGACCGTTTGGTTTATAAGACTTTTTAATATATTCAAGCTGAGATATAGTCAAATCAGAAGAAATTTTTAACCATTCATTATCAATATAATCTTTTAATGTCAAATAACCATCAGCACGGCGATTTAAAGCATTTGGACGGTTACTTGAAGCCGCTCCGTTAAATTTTATAGTATTTGTAATTACATTTTTTATACTTACATATATGGAATATCCTAATCCGTCAGCATCTAATATAAGTAATTCAGGATTCCAGAGAGAATAAAGATTTATAATTTTCCCTTTTGTAACATCAGTATCCGGTTCAGACCAATGTTCCTGTTTTTCTAAAGACCATTGAACAGAACTTTTTGATTCTATTAAACTGGCTACACATAAATCCCCTCCGTTCCCTGCAAGGTCAACGGACATACACCTGATTTTTCGGTAATATTCATCTTTTATCATTATATTTTTTGCTTTATCAAGCTTTATAGCAGAAAACAAAAAATCGTTTGTTTTATCTAACGGATTGCCTTCCCATATATATTCATAATCAAGTATATTTCTTTCTTTGCAGCGTTTTGCTTCATCTATCAGCTTTTTAGGACAATGTTTATTGTCATAATAATTTATTTTAATATGGAGACAGTCATCACGTGATATAAATTCCGTATAAACAGGGTCTTTTCTTACAAGCCGATTCATAGTAAAAATAACTATAGAATTTTTCTTTCTGATTGTCGGAATTATAACATCAAGGGTAGATTTAGTAATAGCTTGTGCTTCATCTATCCATAGAATATCAACTCCTTCTAACCCTTTGATGTTAACTCTTCCCTGCTCTCTAAACCCCTTAAATATTACTACCGAACCTGTTTTATTATGTGTAATTTTATTTGCTTGTATTGTAAAGTTTAAATTATAATCACTAATTAAATCATTAAATATTTTATAAACACTGTCCGATATTGTTGCTTGAGTTTCTCTTCCGCAGCAGACTCTTACTTTTCTTGTTTCACATAACCATAAAATAATTCTTGCTATACTCTGTGATTTGCCACCACCCCTTCCTCCTTCAATTAAAAAATAATTATAATCATTAATCTGTGTTATAACCGGTATTATTTTTTCAGGGATATCCAATATCTTAGGTAATTCAATCATCACTTTGTTCCGTTTTAACTGCTTCTCCAACATTAACTTCCAAATTTTTACCGTTTATTTTCACACTTCCCATAACATTTATCGATTGAAAGTTATTTTGTTTTTCAGAGTAAAGCCCGCATAATTTTCCCTTTAATTCTTCTGCTTTCAGAAAAACAGAAATATCAGGGTTAATTTCATCATCTTTGCCACGTCTGTTTAATGCCATCTGTTGAACAGTCTCTAAATTTTCAAAAGAATCATCTTTTGAATAATTTTTAGTTTCTTTTTTCTTCTTTACCATAGTTACTTTCCTATAAAAAAATCGGCGGAAATTTTGATTCCGACCGAAAAAAGTATAAATTAAAACTTTTATATAACTTTTACCAATGTTTTAGTTCCGTTAAAATCTACTGCATATTGTTTAATAGTACCGTCTTTTAAAACTTTATTCACTCCATAGACAAAGCCGGCACGTTCTTTGGTTCCATATTTTATTTTTACCTCAGACCATTTGCCGGCTTCGACCTCTTGAATAAACTTGGCAGTTTTTTTTCTTTTGGGTCTTATTGTTTCATACTTTTGCTCTTTTATATTGTATTGCGTTAAACATGCAGATAAACTTCCGCATACGGGACAAATAATTATTTCAAGTTTTCTGTCTCGATGTAAAAAATCAGGCGCAACAATTACTGTCTTTGTCGGCACATGATATCGGCCGCAACAATATATCATAAACCATACCCCTCCCTCTGATTTAACGAATCCAGCCACCGTTTCACTCTAATAGTTACTAAAGTCTTGATTCAAATCATACTATTATATTAGCACATTTTTATTCTAAAAGATATATCTATTAGTTCTATTTTTACAAAATTTTACAATAATCAATTGAAATTATCTGTGATAAGGTTCGTTAGCGTTTATTTTAAATGCTCTATATAGTTGTTCAGTTAAAATAAGACGTATCATTTGATGTGTGAATGTCATATCGGAAAAACTTAATTTAAAATCTGCACGCTCACTGACGGATTTATCAAGTCCGTTAGCTCCGCCAATAATAAAAATAAGTTCCTTTTTACCTTCATTAACAATTTCTTTTATTTTTTGTGCAAAGTCCAAAGAAGTTAATTTTTTTCCTTTAATTTCAAGCGTGATTATATAAGAATCAGGTTTGATATTTTGAATTATTCTTTCAGCTTCAAGTTTCAAATATTTCTGAGCCAAAGATTCATCTAATATTTGTTCTGCGGCAACTTCTATTATAGAAAAACCGCAAAACGGACTCAAACGCTTTTCATATTCATTTATTGCGTTTTTTAAATACTGTTCTTTAATCTTACCAACTGCAATAACTTTTATGTTCATATATTTTATAATACAACTTTAGAAAGTAAAATCAAAAAGGACACTTAATTTTACATCAAGAGCATAAGCAAGAATTTTCATAGTTTTAATTGTAACGTTAGCTTCTCCAGTCTCAATTTGCCATATATAATTAAAATACATATTTACGCATAAACGTCCAAGTAAATTTTTACGGGCAGTCATAAGGTGTTACAATACAACCTGTATCCAAAATGTTACGACACTAAATTAAATAATATAAAAAGTATTCTTTAAAATAGAATCCTTTTTAACTTTATTTAGTAAAGTAAAATGTTTTTAAATACTTATTTAAAATAACAAAAGTTTAAGCTACAATCATGATGTTTTGGAATATAACCATTGGAGAAGAGAATGTACAATGTAGCAATAATAGGTGGCGGACCGGCAGGAATATTTGCAGCGCTTGAAATAATGAAGTTAAAACCCGAATGGAAAGTCATCTTAGTTGAAAAAGGTGTACAAATAGAGAAGAGGAAATGTCTTTTAAGAGAAGGATATGAAAAATGTCCGACGTGTAAGAAATGCGGATTATTATGCGGATGGGGAGGTGCAGGTGCATTTTCCGACGGCAAATTAACTCTTACCCCTGATGTAGGCGGTCATTTAACAGATTATATGCCTAGAAAAAACGTTGAAGAACTTATAAAATATACAGATGATAAGTATTTAGAATTTGGTGCAACAGATGAGGTATTTGGAACAGACAAAGAAATATTTGCAGATATTGAAAGAGCTGCAACATTAGCGGAGTTAAAACTTGTACATTCTCCTGTCAGACATCTTGGTACAGAGAGAAGTTTAAATGTACTTAAGAATATGCAAGATTTTTTGGATAAAAAAATTACTATTTTATACGATACAATAGCGGATAAGCTAATTGTTGAAAATGGTCAGGTTAAAGGGTTTATTACATCAGACAATAAAAAGATTGAAGCAGATAATATAATAATAGCTCCCGGAAGAGAAGGAGCAGACTGGCTTACGCATGAGTTTGCAAAAAACAAAATAGGTATGGTAAATAATGCAGTAGATGTTGGAGTAAGGGTGGAATTACCTGCACCTGTATTTGAACCAATCACTGAAAAATTATATGAATCTAAACTAATATATCATTCTCCTACATTCGGAGATGAAGTCAGAACATTTTGTATGAATCCATACGGCGAAGTAGTAACAGAAAACTATTCAGGTATATCAACAGTAAACGGACATAGTTATGCTAATTACAGAACTGCTAATACAAACTTTGCACTTTTAGTATCTGAAAAATTTACAGAACCCTTTAAAGAGCCGATAGCATATGGTCAACATGTAGCAAGATTAGCGAATATGCTTGCAGGAGGAGTACTTGTTCAAAGGTTTGGAGATTTACTTGACGGCAGACGTTCTACCCCGGAAAGAATTAAAAGCAGTATAATAACTCCTACACTGGCTTGTGCAACTCCCGGTGATTTAAGTCTTGTTCTGCCATACAGACAAATGACTGCAATTATAGAAATGCTTTATGCTCTTGATAAGATTGCACCTGGAACCGCTTCAAGATATACACTTTTATATGGAGTAGAAGTAAAATTCTATTCAGGAAGAGTAAAATTAACGAATAATCTTGAAACAGAAGGTGTAAAGAATTTGTACGCTATAGGCGACGGCGCAGGAGTTACAAGAGGGTTAATACAAGCTTCCGCTTCCGGCATTCATGTTGCAAGGGTTATTTGTTCAAAATAATAATTATCATTTAAAATTTTTAACAGAGTCGAGGCAAAATGAAATTTAAATATAACTATATAAATTTTATATTACCGGCAATTATACTTGTATTGTCCATTCTTATATATTTTATAAATATGGGAAGTTATCCGTTCATAGATACAGATGAAACAAAATTTGTTGCAATTGCAAAAGAAATGTTAAATTATAACAGTTGGGTAAATATTAAGCTAAATGGGGAAAATATTTTCGATTATTCTCCTTTATTTTTTTGGATTACTAACTTTTCATGTTTAATTTTTGGTAAAATCAATGCAGTTTCTGCAAGACTTCCTATAGCTGCCGCAACAACAATAGGAATTTTTACGTTATTTTATGTTATTAAAAGTATTTTACAAAAAACATATGCAATAATTATTTCTTTAATTTTAGCACTTAGTTTAGGGGTAATAGTATTTTCCAGATTAGCAACTAATGATATACTTTCTGCATTTTTAATGATGCAGACAATATTATTTTCATATTTACTTTTATTCAATAAAAACGACAAATATAAATCATTACTATGGTGTTATATATTATTTTTTTGCGGGCTTTCAGTATTATCAGCAGGAATTTTAGGTTTTTTAATTCCTTTATTTTCAATAAGTGCAATATTTATATTTTCAGGGAAATCACGTAAATTATTAAATATTCATTATATTTATATAGGCATAATAATATTTTTAATTACAGTTCTTCCGTGGCATATTTTGATGATTAATAGACATGGTTTATCATTCATAAAAGAATATATAGATGGATATAACATAATTAAATATACCGGAATAAAAGAATCTTTATCTGTTATAGGATTATTTTTACTTGGTTTTTTACCTTGGACGTTTTCATTTATATGGATATTGGGAACAAAATTCAAGGCAATAATAAATTCTTTTATTTCATACTTTAAAGAAAATTCAGAAGATAAACTAAAAGAGAAATGGAATAAACTCAAGCAGGTTGATAAATTTTTATCAATAAACACAATAGTATTTTTTTGCGCATTAATATTTTCTGTTTTATACGGTGATAAATACACATTTTTAATAATATTTTTAATGTTTCCCGCTGCATGTATTTCCGGATATTATTGGTATGAATATTTAATAAAGAAAAAACATGATAAAAGTATATTTTTTGCAACTTTAATTCCTGATATTACATTAATTATTTGTTCATTAGCAGGGTTATTAGGACATAATATATTGAACAAATGGTTATTTAACGGCTTAAACCATCTTGTCATACCCTTAATTATAATATTTTTTATAATTCCTTTAATAGGCATATTTGCAGTAATTTTAAAAGGAAGAATAATTGTTTTTTTATCAAACATAATTTTAATGATAAGTTTATCTTTTGTAATTACCCCCAGTATATATAACTTTATATGTAAAAACGGAGGAGAAAATGACCTTATTTCTTATGCACAAATTGCCAACAAAGAAAAAGTTACACTAACTGCCTTTATACCATCTAAAAAATATAGTCTTATCTACTATTATGATAATCATGTTAATTTTTACAATAAAAATAATTTAGAAGGATTGAAGGAATATTTAAAAAACAATCCAAAAGATTTTGTTATTGTAGAGATAAAAGATTTATGGGCTATAGAAGAATACGGAATAAAATATATGCTCTTAGATGCAGGAAAACGTTATTGTATGATTCAACATATGTTATATGACATAGAAAAACTTGAAGACAAAACAGAGCCTGAAATTATTGTATATTAATAAAAATATGTATGGTAGAATGTAATTATGATTAAGAAATTATTATTAAAATTAATAAATATATATCAATTATTTTCAAGACTAACTCCGCCTGTGTGCAGATTTTACCCAACCTGTTCAGAATATACAAAACAGGCAATAATAAAATATGGAATATTAAAAGGCGGATTTTTAGGAATCAAACGCATATTAAAATGTCATCCGTTCCATCCCGGAGGCTATGACCCTGTTCCGTAAACAAGTTCTAAATGACAGATAAAAATAAAAAAGACTGACTAAAATGTCAGTCCTTTTTTTTATTTATCTTCTTCTTTATTTTTCTTCTCAAAGATATTTTCTTGTTTTTTAAGTTGTTCTTCTATTTCTTTCTTATCTTCTTTTACTGATTTTATTTCATTCGT
>CANQOM010000034.1 GCA_947625445.1 Candidatus Gastranaerophilales bacterium | reverse complement strand
GCTTGAAGAAAAGATTGATAAACAAAATCTTGAGTTTACAAAGCGATTAGAAAAACTTGAAGCAAAAAAATAAATAAAATAAAACACAAACAATCACAACAACGTAATATAATTACTTCCTATTTGCGGCCATTAGAGAATGCGTGGCCGCTTTTTTTAATTTTTTATGCTAAATTCGTAGTGTGCAAAGGGGTAATTTTTCTTATCTATATAAAAAAATTGTAAAATATATCTTCCCGGTCTGTAAATATATATGCAGTCTTTATATAATTTTAAGCTTTTATCAATATATATATCTCGTGATTGAATAATAGAAAATCCCCAATTAGATGTTTTTTCATCTTGTTTTGATATTTGAAGTCTTATTCCTCCATCTTTAAATCCGTCAGGTGCTATTAATCCAACGTTTATTCTTTGAGAAGGAGAAAAAATTTTTTCTGTTCTTATTGCATTTTCATTTATAATACTGCCTGATGAAAGCATAATATATGGTTTTTCATACTTTTTAAATCCGAAAAAAAGAAATGAAGATAATATTATGATTACGGCATATATTTTATTCGTTATCATTAGATTTAGTTTCATTAGGTAACAATTTTTTTAAGTTGTTAATCTTATTTCTTACATTAGCTTTTAAATTTTTGTCTTGTGTGTATTGTGTAAAAAGTTCATAACTTTCTATTGCATTATGGTAATTTTTCTCTTTTTCATAGGTTAAGCCTAATGCATAATAGGCATATGCGTAATCAGATTTAAGACTAATTACCTTTAAGAAGTTATCTCTAGCTTCTTCAATTTTATTTAATTCTGCTAAACATAAACCGAGATTAAAATATGAATCAGGATTATCAGGGTTAATTTTTATGGCTTCATTATAGTGAGATACTGCATTATTTAAATCAGAAAGAACTTTATATGTATTGCCTATTTTAATGTTAACAAATTCATCAAGTGAATTTATACTCAATGCCTTATTATATTCATCCAAAGCACTTTTATAATTTTTATTCTTGTAATAATTATCACCTAGTTCTACATAATAATTAAATTTTTCGGATTTTGTAGTTCCTGAAGAATTTATTGCCTTTTCATATAATAACCTTGCATCATCAGTTTGATTAGAATTTGAAAGGTTTTTTGCATAAGCACTTATAACCTCGCTATTATCGGGAGCAATTTCCATCGCTTTTTCAAAATATTCCGTTACTTTTGATTTTGACCCTATTTTTTCATAGGTATTTGCCATTTTTATATATAATAAAGGATTATCGGAATCAAGAGAAATAGCTTCAGAATAACTATTGACTGCTTTTTTATACATACCTTGGTTAAATAAAGTATCTCCTTGAGCAATATATGCTTTACCTAAATAGTCTTTAGCTAATTTATTTGTTGAATCTTGAGCTAATACTGCGTTATATTGATTAATTGCATTTTGGTATTCTTTTTGTGCGTGGTATGCTATACCTTTATTTAACATTATGTCTGTATTATTTGGTTCAACTGCTAACAAAGAATCATATACACCTATTGCTTCATTATATTGTTTATTAAGATGATATGATTTTGCTAGCTCTTTTAAAATTGAAGTGTTTTTAGGTGCAATTTTCCTTCCTTGTTCTAACATATTTATTGCATTATTATAGTCACCTTTTTTCGAATATATGATTCCTGCATTTAAATATGCAATTTCGTTATCTTTACAAGTTTTTAAATATTCATTGTATTGATTAAGAGCTTCGTCAAACCTTTCCTTATCAGCAAGTAAGTTTGCATAATCAAATCTGATAGTATTCATATCAGGTTCTATTGCTAAAGCTTTTGTAAATTCTTCTTCAGCTTGTTTAGACTTGTTTTGAGCCAAATATACATATGCCAAATTTGCTCTTGCAACATAGTCATTTTGGTCTTTTTCTATTGCTTTCTTTAATATTTTTTCAGCATTGTCATAATCCGATATTCTATATAATGCCAGTCCGTAATTTGCATAATTTTGGAATGAATCAGGAGATTTTAAATATATGTCATTATATATATCTGCAGCATCTTTTGGTTTGTTCATCCTTAAATATATAGATGCCATATTTTCTCTTGCATCGGTTGCATCAGGATAATGAGTGAGAAACATTTGATAATATTTTATCGCTTCTTCATCTTGTTTTAAATGAGTCATTACACTTGCAAGGTTTAAGTAGTTATACTTATATTCAGGGAATATTTTCATTGCCTGATTATATGAATTTAATGCATTTTTATAATCTTGTAATTGTTCAAAAATATGTCCCATACTTATATATATAAAAGCGTCATCGGGTCTTAATTTTAATGCTTTTTTATATGCATCAGTTGCATTCGCCCATTGACCCAATTCCGAATATATTCCTGCTTGCTTTGTATATAATATTGCATCTTCAGGCGAAAGTTGGATTGCTTTGTCAAGATTGTCTAATGCTTCTGTATATTTTAATTCATCTGTAAGTTTGCATGCATTTCTATATAAATGATTAGCTTCAGGAGTCATTGCTATTGCACTTGAAGATATAAAACCACTTATTATAATAGCTATAGCGAGTAATGTCTTTATATTTATGATTCTGCCCTCTTCTTCCTCTGTTCTTTAATCTAAATTATCTTATTTATACAAAAAAAAATCAAATATGTCGGAAGATATTAACAAAACTTTAATAATTATTTATTATGTTATTAAATTTATTTAAAATGAATTTATGTTTGAAGAATTGGAAGAAATAAAAAAGAAATGCGAAACATGTCAAAAGTGTTCGCTATGTCATACGAGAACAAATATAGTTTTTTCCGGGGGAATAGCTAATAATAAGTTAGTTCTTGTAGGAGAGGCTCCCGGATATTGGGAAGATGTTAAAGGAGAACCTTTTGTCGGAAAAGCCGGTCAGCTTTTGGATAAAATCTTTGAATGTGTAGGACTTTCAAGAAAAAAAGATGTTTATATATGTAATACAATAAAATGCAGACCTCCAGAAAACAGAGACCCTTTACCTGAAGAAAAAGAGGCTTGTAAAGAATATCTGGATGCTCAACTTGATATTTTAAGACCAAAAATAATATTGATATGCGGAAGAGTTGCTATGAACTCATTATTGGGTAATGTCGGCGGTATTACAAAGGTTAGAGGTAAATGGTTTGACGGACCTTATGGTGCTAAAATGATGCCTATTTTCCATCCGTCATATCTTCTAAGAAATGCTTCAAGAGAAAAAGGCAGTCCAAAATGGTTAATGTGGCAAGATATTAAAGAAATAAAACGTGTTTATGATGAATTAGATAAAAAATAATTTTTATTTTTTTACCAGCTCTTTATAAATTTCTTTATATTGATTTGCACTTTTTGTCCATGAAAAATCTTTATTCATTGCGTTCTTAACTAGATTTTTCCATACTTTTTTATCTTTATAAGTCTCAATAGCATATTTTATTGTACCAAGCATTTCATGTGCATTATAATTATAAAATTTAAATCCGTCAGAACCTTCATTCGGATAAGCATTAATTGTATCTTCAAGTCCTCCTGTTGCTCTTACAATTGGAATTGTTCCGTATTTTAATGCTATAAGTTGTGATAATCCGCAAGGTTCAAATCTTGACGGCATTAAAAACATGTCGGCACCTGCGTATATTTTATTGCATAAATCAGCTCTATATTCTATTCTTGCTCTGATATTTGATGAGTTATAACTTAACCATACAAAGAAATCTTCATACCTTTTTTCACCTGTTCCAAGAACTATTATGTCTGCGTCCAGATTTCTTAAATCATTTTCAACGCCCTTCAAAAGGTCAATACCTTTTTGTTCTACCAGTCTTGATATTATTGCAATTAATGGTCTGTCTTTTTTGTACTCTAACCAAAAATCTTTTATTATTTCTTGTTTGCATTTTTCTTTATTTGCAAGTTTTTTGAAATTGTATTTGAAAGGTATTATTGAATCTGTCTCAGGATTGAATACTTCATAATCTATTCCGTTTAAAATACCTGTTAATTTGTATTCATTATTCCTTAATGTCCAATCCATACCCTCGCCGTAATCATACGTTAATATCTCTTTTGCGTATGTTGGCGAAACCGCAATTATTTTATCGGAATAATTTAGAGCACCTTTCATCCAAACAAGCATTCCGTAATGTTCCAGTCCATATTGATGATATACTTCCTCTTTATTTATTCCGGCAAAATCTAAGATTTCAGAGAAGTATCTTCCTTGATATGCAAGGTTGTGTATTGAAAATACTGTTTTAGAATTTTTAAAAAATTCATCATTTTTGTATGAAGTTTTTAACCATACAGGTATCATTGCAGTATGCCAATCATTACAATGTATTATATCAGGTCTGAAATTTAATCTTCTTGCATATTCTAATACACACTGCGAAAATGTTATGAATCTTTCTTGCTCATACCAACTGTCTATCCCTGAGGGATATACACAGTTAAAACAAGAAAAGAATTTTGGATTGTCTATAAAAAATACGTTTATATCTGTTCCGGGAAGTTTACACATTTTAAGAGTATATACATATTGTGCAGAGCCAAAATTCATTCTTAATTGAGAATTTTCTACATCTTTAATATTATATTTATTTTTGTCTATACTCCCTATAAATGGTGTAAAAATTGCAATTTCAGTATCTTTATCTTCTGTGTATTTAGGTAACGCCCCCATTACATCAGCAAGTCCTCCGACTTTTGTAAAAGGTGCCAGTTCAAATGATGCATATAATATTTTCATATTTTGCCTCTTTATAATTTTGATAAATATTCCAGTGAATATTTTAATATATCTTCTGTTTTTGTACAGTCCTTATTAGATGACATAACTTCTTTAAATGCTTTTTTTATTTCTTCTTGCGTATATCCTAATGAAATTAATACGCTTTGTACTTCTATTAAATTATCTTGGCTAATGTTCTTATTATCTTGAGAAACTTCAATTATATCAGACGGATTAACGTTTGCCCAGGTTATTAATTTATCTTTTAATTCTAATATTATTTTTTGAGCAACTTTAACCCCTACGCCTTTTGCTCTTGAAAGTTCTTTATAATCTTGTTTTATCATTATTTCCACTAACTCTGATATGTCAAATTCATCGAGCAATAATAATGCCAGCTTCACTCCTATCCCTGATACACTTTGCAATATATTGAATATATCCCTCTCTTCTCTTGTAGCAAATCCTGTCAGTGACATAGAATCTTCTTTATGACTTAATGATACATATATTTTTGTTTCTTTTTGCCCGTTATTTAATTTTGATAACGTTCTTTTATTTGTTTGTATCAAATATCCTACATTATTAACATCTATAACAATATGAGAACCTCTGTAAGAATTAATTTGCTTTGATACTATTTCACCTTTTAAATAATCATACATATTTAGTTCTCTTCTTTTAACCTGTTATATTTATTAAGAGCTTCTTGTGCTTCCTTTTTATTATTTAGTTTTTTTTCAGATAATGCAAGATTGTAATAAAAGTCAGCTTCATCACTTTTTAACTTTATTGCTTTTTGAAACGCTGATTTTGCTTCTTTATATTCTTTTAAACCCAGATAAGCACATCCTAAATTGTAATAATAATAAGGAAAATCTTTTTTGTATTTTATTGCAAGCTTATATTCATTTATTGCACTGTTATATTTCTTTTCTTTTAAATATATATTCCCTAAATTATAATGCGCTTTATCAAAATCTTTTTTTAACATTATAGACTTTTGTAAGAAAAAAGAAGCATTGGTATCATTGTCTAAATCTTGTGAAATATTGCCTAAAATATACCAGATTTCATAATCTCTTTCTTCTTCGGTAATTTTTGAAATCATATCGTAAGCTTCTTCAAGACTATTAGAATTATAAAGTGCTATTATTTCTTTTTTCTTATCTTCAAAAGTTTGAGCGGCTATACTTTTAGATATGTTTAATAGAAAAAATATTGTAATTATAACTATTATTAAATATTTTTGCATAATATCCCCTTAAATATATTATATTTAAATTATTAGAAACTTTCTTTTTTTGTAAATTTTTATAACAATTTTTACTTTTTATTCAATTTTATCTTAAAAAAAAACTTTATTATAATATAAGAATTATATATTATATATAACAAATTGAATTTCAGGCGGATATGATTAATTTAGAGTTAGATTTAGGATATTTAAATAGTCATTATCTAATTGGTACGAATGCATTAAAGGCGTACCAAGGCAAGAGCCTTGTTAAAATTATGGAATTGGAAGCAGAAAAAGGCAACCCAAGAGCTGCTGAATTTATGCTTAAAATAACTTCCAAGCCTGAAGAATTGACAAAATTATTACAACTCGTTAATCCTCAGAACAGGTATTTAATTCTTTCAAATATGAATGAAGATGATTTGATGGAAATTATGCAATACCTTAAACCTGAAGAATTATTATTGGGAATCAGTATATTTACTTTGGATGCCATTATTGAACTTATGATGAAGCTTGAACCTGAGTGTTTGGCTACTGTTGTTCTTGAAAAAATGGACCCTGAAAAATTTCTGTCTTTGATTCCTGAAAAATTTATGGATGAATTTATTGATTCTGATAAAATTGACAGGGGTATGTTTCTTGAAGGGTTGAAAAATGTTGATGAATTTCAACTTCAAAAACTTATGGAAAATATTTCGGGACAACCCTGCTATGATGATAAAGATAGTATTATTTCAAGTCTAAGTTCTTTTCATGACGATAAACTTCTTTCCGCAATGCATCAATTTGAACCTAAAGGAAAGCAACAACTTATTTTGGGTCTACTAATTAATAAACCTGAATTGTTTGAAGAATTTTCTCCTGAAGCTATGACTTTTCCTTTCAAAAATATGGAAAAAGATGAAGTTCTTAAATCTTTAATGGTTCTTGAAACTAAAGATATGCTGCCTATGGTTGAAGATTTGCCAAAAGAATTTATGTCTTTGATTGCAACTCAAATTAATCCTGATATGTTATCTGTTCTACTTGTTAAAAACTTTAGCGATGTTATAGCTAATTGTGGTATTGATTTCTAATCTGTCTGCTTTTATGTAAACAATTGTAACAAAATTTGCAAAGTCTGAAATTTTATAATTCGTATATACTTTATATATACAAGAGGATATGAATTATGAATTATAAAGCTATAGATTGTTCAATGAAAGAAATTTATTTTGATGTAAAGCCTATTAATCAAGAAGAAGAAAATAACACAACTAAAGATTTTTGGTATGGTATGGATATAATTGCTTTACAGAATATGACATTTTTAAGAATGCAAACATTATAATTACATCAAATGCCATTTCTTTTTTAGGTACTTTATTGTACCGTCTTTATTCATTCTTGATATAACGTTATCAATATATTTTTTAAATTCTTGATTGTTTTCTTTTTTTAAAGCAATAGCATAGGGTTCAATTGAAATTTTATTTTTCAGAATAATATAATCGGGATTTTGGAATACATAATCCGAAAGAATAGAGTCGTCAGTAATAAGAGCTTGTCCTCTATTCTCTTTAAGTGCTTTAAAAGCATCTTCATATGTTTTATATCCGATAACTTTAGCGGTAGGAACTATTCTTCTTAAATTTTGTTCAGCATTAGTGCCCAAAACGACAATTGAGATTTTATTTTTTAAATCATAAAATGTTTTTATATTACTGTTTTTTTTCACCAATGCGGTTTGTCCTGCAACATAGTAAGGAATTGAGAAATCGACAAAATACTGTCTTTGCGGTGTAATTGACATTGTTGCAATGACCATATCAACTTTTTCGGAGGTTACTGCTTCAATTCTTGTATTTGGATTAACACTTATAAATTCTATATTTTTATCACTTCCTAAGATATCTCTTGCAATATATCTTGCAATATCAACATCAAAACCCTCATTTTTTCCGGTTGATTCACTTATAAATCCAAACGGTTTTGCATCTGTTTTTACCCCTACTTTTATAGTATCATTTTTTATAATTTTATTCAAAGTGCTTGCAGGTTGTTTCTTGACACATCCTGTAGCTATAATCAGGGTCAAAATTAATAAACACAATATTTTTTTCATAAAAATTTTCCTCTTATTATTTATTTAAACATATTATTATTCAAATTAAAATACGATTTAAGGTGGAAAATGTTCACTTTTGACAGAATATCAGTATAATTAAAATATGAATAAAAATATTATTGTGACAGGATTATGTTTATTAACCATTTTAACTTCTGGTGCAGGTTATATGGGTACTCTTCCTGATGTTGAATCGGAATTTTCTTACTTAAGAAAAGAGGTTAGTGAAAAATCTGTTGTTCCATATTCTGTTGAAGAATTGGATAAAATGAATGAAGATAAATTAAAACCTATTCCCAGAAATAATGATGATTATGTTGATATTATTATCAGAAAAGATAATTCTTCAGAATATTTAAAAGACGTTAACCATGTAATTATGATTTTGGAAAAATTAAGAAAGTGCATTAATACTGACCAAGATATTCAAAAATTTAATGCTATAGTCAGTAATTTAATGGATAACGTTGAATATATAAAAAAAGAATACTATGGGAAACCCGAACAAAATTATTTATCATATAACAGATTAATATATATTTCTCAAGAAGCAAGTTCTGTAGCTTCATACAGAATAAAAGAACTTACTTTTAAAAAATATATTCCAACTAATTCGGAAGGGAATATTTATACAAAAGAAAACTATGATATGAAAATGGAAAATCTTTTGAATAATGTTAATGAAACTATTTTTATTTTGAAGAACTTAGAATAATTAGCCCTAAAGATACCTTAGTGTCTGTTTTTTAATAAGTTATTTTCTTCCTTAATATAAAGGAGGAGAGAAATAAATGTTTAAAAAATTGTTATTAACAGTATGTTTATTTTTTAGTTTTACAAATACAGGCAGCTGCTTTTCAGAAAATAATATAGCGGATATAGAGTATGCAAAATACGGACAATCGTTTGATAATGAGAGTTTAGCCTCCAGACTCGGCAGGCTGGAAACAGATTTCTTTGGAGCTCAACAAACAGGTGATTTAGACTCTAGATTAAATAAATTGACTGCAATGTCTTCCAATATTATTCCTTCACCTATGAATACATTTAACGATGATTATTATCCGGGACAAAAAAAAGGAGTTTTCAAAAATTTTTTGGATAATGTTTCTTCTGCTTTTTCAGATATGGGAACAATGACAGGCTTTACTCCTTCTTTGTATTCAGGTAGCTATAATCCTTATTATAATAATGGCTTTACAAGTTTTACTAACGGATATTCTAATTATTGTCCATATCAAAACAGATATATTTATCCCAATAATTTTTACAATAGATTAAACAGAACCAGATATCCGGGATTATCAAATAATTTTTATCGTCCGCCTTATTATAATAACAGAAGAATTACATATCATAATCATTATAATAATATCCATAGACCCGGTTATAATAATAGTGCATTATCTTATTATTCAAGACCTTATAATTCAATAACAAGCCCGATTTATCCTCAAAATGTTGCTACAAGTTTTACAACAGGCTCCGCAGTTCATATTTTGCGGGACTGATTTTATAAAATAAAAAAGAGAACTTTTTTAAAGTTCTCTTTTGTCGGTATAATTCTTTAGTTATTATGACTCAAAAACGTAGCAAAGAAGAGAAGCTTCTCTTGCTTTTTTTACTGCACTTGCAAGTTTTCTTTGATGTGCTGCACAAGTTCCTGTTATTCTTCTCGGAAGAATTTTTCCTGATTCAGTTAAGTATTTTCTTAATTTTTGTGCATCTTTGTAATCTATAGTTTCTACTTTATCAGCACAGAAACTGCAATTTTTACGTTTTTTCTTGTCTAATTGTTCTTTTGCCATTATATTTTCCTCTATTTTCTAATTATTTTTAAAATGGAATTTCTTCTTCACCTACTAATACATCATCCATTTCAACCTCAGAGAATTTAACAACTTCTTTGTCTGAAGTTTTTGAGCCTTGAGGTGTTGAACCTGATGATGATATAACCTCAAAAGATGATAAATCAATTTCGGTTACTTTTTTTTCAGTACCGTCTTCTGCTTGAATTGTTGTTATTTGAAGTCTTCCTTCCACAACAACTTTATCTCCTTTTGAAATAGTTTGTTCTGCCAATTCTGCATTATTACCTCTTGCAACTACTCTTACTAATGAGGTATCTTTTTCGTCGATATTAATGCTGAATGATGTTACCGGTATATTATTTCCGGTAAATCTTTTTTCGGGATTTCTGTATACTATTCCTGATAATACCGCTTTTGCTATTGACATCTTATTGTTTTCTCCGCCTTATTATGCTTTTACTTCCGATGTTTCCAAAAGCATAATTCTTAAAATATTTTCATTCAATCTTAATTGTCTTTTGAATTTTTCTACTTGTGAAGGTTCAATTTCAAAGTTATGTACTGCAAAATATCCGTCTCTATAATCTTTTATATCATATGATAATTTTTTGCGTCCCATTTTGTCTACAGATGTAACTTTACCTTCAAGTGATACTACTGTTTCTTCTATTTTAGAAACAATTTTATCGTATTCTTCTGAATCAATGTTTGGTTTGATTATTGATAATAATTCGTAACTTCTCAATTTATTTCTCCTTGACTTAGTATATTGTTCTTCAAACATATTAACATGAACATTTTTAATTACAAATAAAAATGCATATTTATGTTAAAATAATTTTCATTATGGACAAGTATTTAATTGTAGGTAAGAATTTAGACTCTCTTGAAAAATTTATGACAGAGAATAATCAGTCTAAATATAGAGCAAAACAAATTTATAATTGGGTGTATTTAAAATCTGTAAAAGATTTTGATTCTATGACTGACCTTCCTCTTCAGACAAGAGAAATATTAAAAGAAAAAGCTATTCTTACTTCTGTTATATTAAAAGAAAAACAAGTCAGTAAAGATGGTACAATGAAATTTCTGTTTGAACTTTCGGACGGTAATTATGTTGAATCTGTTTTAATGAGATTTGACAATCGTGCAAATTTGACTGCTTGTATAAGTACTCAGGCAGGTTGTCCTATGGGTTGTAAATTTTGCGCAACTGCAAAACTTGGATTTAAACGTAATTTAACTTGTGAAGAAATTATTCAACAGATTTTTTTAATTCAGGCCCAAACAAATCTTAAAGTTACAAATATTGTTTATATGGGGCAAGGTGAACCTCTTTTAAACTTTGATAATCTACTTGAATCAATAAAAATTTTCAGAGAACATTTTCAAATAGGTGCAAGAAGGATTACCGTTTCTACTTGCGGAATTATTCCTCAAATTAATGAATTGGCTCAATTAAATTTTCAATCTACATTGGCAATATCGTTACATGCTCCCAATCAAAAATTAAGAGAATCTATAATGCCGGTTGCAAATAAATATAAGTTTGATGATTTAATGATGTCGTTAAAAAATTATACTGAAAAAACAGGCAGAAGAATTACTGTTGAATATGTATTAATGAAAGGAATTAATGACTCTGTTGAGTGCGCAAAAGAACTGGCTTATGCTATTTCAAAATTAAAAAGTAATGTAAATCTTATTGTCTATAACCAAAATGAAAAAAGCCCATATAAAAAACCTGATAAAGAAGCCATACAAAAATTTAAATATATATTGGAAGCTTCAGGCAAAAAAGTTACAATAAGGCTTGAAAGAGGAAGTGATATTGACGCAGCCTGCGGACAATTAAGTTCAAGAATGAAATCAAAATCTTAATTTTAATAAACATATATATTGTCATGTTTTATTTTTAGGTATAAAATAATAATGTAAAGTTCACATATATAGTCGGGTGACAAATTATTATTTATAAATTATAATAAGTATATAATTAATATAGGTAGAGCAATTTTCTAATCAACATGAAACAAAGAAGAGCAAATCATACTATAAACCATAACTTTTTTTGTTATGCATTTGCTAATAGTAAAAGGGGTAGTCAATGTACGTAAATAAGTGTATTAAGTGTGGAGCAGAGTTTGAAACAAAAAACCCTAAAAGAGTAATATGTCCTAATTGTTTATATTCGGACAAAAAGTATACTGAAGGATTGTCACAAGAAGCTCAAAATGCCGGTTCTTCCGCTCAAAATTCAGAAGAACAAAGAAATGCATATTCGTTTGGACAAGAACGTGTTCCCGAAAAAAGATATAATCAAGACAGGCAAGAACGCTCTGAACGTCCGTATAATCGCAATCAAAATTCAAGATATAATAATTCGTCTGCATCTAATAGAGGGCAAGGCGGTTACCAAAAAACTTATAACAGAAATAATCAAAGACCAAGACAGGGCGGATATAATAACAGAACAAACGGATTTAATAAACAACGTCCCGGTAACAGACCAAAAGTTCAAAAACCTAAACAATTATTAGTTAGTAAAGAACAAATTGAACAAATAGAAATTTTATATAAAAAGGCTTTACCGCTTCCAAATCCTGATATTCATGAAATAATAGGACAAGCTATAGATTTGGAACCAAGAAAGGT